>JALEVO010000137.1 GCA_022788225.1 Oscillospiraceae bacterium
TTCAAATATTGGAATCAATTCAAGTTCACAGTGGTCTGATTACGGAAAACTTTCAATTGATGAAGATCAACTTAAAAGTGCCCTCCAGACTGACGCTGAAAGTGTTAAGGAACTTTTCGTTGGAGAAAAGGGTCTTACAACCAGACTTAATAAAATCTGTGATAAGGCAGCAAGTACAAGCTCAGGAAGTCCGGGTTCACTTGTTTCTCTTGCCGGTGTTGTAGGCAAGGGTACTGAAAAGGATAACACTATTCAGGATCAGCTTGATTCTATTGCAAAAAAACTGGAGTCACTTAATCTGGTTTATGAAAAGAGAAAAGAAAGATACTGGAATCAGTTTAATGCAATGGAATCAGCATTGGCAAATATGGATTCTCAGAGTTCATGGCTGACTAATATGATGGGATGATAATTGGAAGGGGATATTAAATGCCAGCAGTTAATCCTTATGAAGAATATAAAAAGCAGTCAATTATGACAATGACTCAGGGCGAACTTGTGGTACAGCTTTTCAGAGGCTGTTCAAAAAGACTGAATTTAGCTGTTTTGTATATGGAAGAAAGTAATACCGAAAAAGCAGAGGAATCACTCTATAAAGCACAGCGAATTTTAAATTATCTGAATGCGTCGCTTGACAGGAGTGTGGACATTTCTTCCAATTTACACGCTTTGTATGATTATTTTATAAGAATGGTTGTAAAAGCGAAAATCAAAATGGACCCTGAGATTGTAAAGGAAATTATTCCTATGATTGACGGTCTTGGAGATTCTTTTCAGGAAGCAGAAAGAATTGTTCATAAAAAATAAGGTTTTATCCGGTTCATTCATATGAACCGGATTTTTTTATTTGTCTGCTTGACAAAATTCCAATTTAGTGTTAAAATTGAAAATGGTTATTAATTTTGGTTTGGAGGAAATAGAAAAATGCGCCCCTCTGATTATAAAACAAAGCAAAAAGAAAAAATACTGAATTTTCTTAAGGAAAACAGTGATAAACACGTTACAGCTGCTGAAATAATTGCTTATCTTAGCGGCGGAAATGAGTCGGTTGGCTCTGCAACGGTTTACAGATATCTGGACAAGCTTGTGAGTAACAATGTAGTCAGGAAATATTATCTTGACGAAAAAACCGGTGCGTGTTACCAGTTTGCTGAAAATAATCAGGAATGCCACGAACATTTTCATCTGAAATGTATTGGCTGCGGCAGACTGTATCATATTGACTGTTCATATATGAAAGCTTTAAGCGGACATATTTTTGAACATCATGGTTTTAAAGTGGATAATTCCAAAACTGTTTTATATGGAAAGTGTGATGAATGTGAAAAGAAAAATATATAGAATAATGTCAGTATTTATTTCTGCAGTGATTTTTTGTGTGTTTACAGCCTGCGGAAATGAATCGGTTACTGACAACAATAAACTGAAAATCGTCGCAACATTGTTCCCGCAATATGATTTTGCAAAGCAGATAACAGGTGATAACGCCGAAGTTACACTTCTTCTGACACCGGGTTCAGAAAGCCATACCTATGAGCCGACTCCTAAGGACGTTTCAAAAATTCAGCAGGCTGATGTGTTTCTCTATATTGGCGGAGAGTCTGAAGTCTGGGTGGATGAAATTTTAGAATCAGCACAAAATAAGAATCTTAAAACTGTAAGGCTAATGGACTATATTGAGCCTATAGAAGAGCAACACGAAGATGATGAACACGAACATGACGAACATGAGAATGAAGAAATCGAGTATGACGAGCACATTTTTACATCTCTTGTAAATTCACAGGTTTTGCTGGACGAGATATGCAGCGTGATTTGTGAAGAGGATAAAGAAAATGAAGAGGTTTACAGACAGAATTCCAGTGCCTACTCTGAAAAAATCGCTGAACTTGACACAAAGTTTACAGATATGGTAAACAATGCCCAGAGAAAGGCTGTCGTGTTCGGGGACAGATTCCCGTTTGCGTATTTTGCCAAAGATTACGGTCTGGACTGCCATGCGGCTTTTTCCGGCTGCAGTTCTGAAACAGAGGCAAGCTCTGCTACGATTTCCTCGCTTATAGACATTGTAAAAAAAGATAATATTCCGATTGTTTTTTATATCGAGTTTTCGTCACAGTCGATTGCTAACAAAATTGCAGACGCCTGCGGTGCTAAGACTGCGCTGCTGCATTCATGCCACAATATTTCAAAAGAAGATCTTGAAAACGGCACATCTTATGTTGATCTGATGACGCAAAATTACCAGAATCTGTCGGAGGCACTTAACTAAATGATTGATGAATTAATATCTATGATGACGCCGGAATTTGTAAGCTATATACTTGTTCCGGCACTTATCGGCGGCATTGCTGTTACTCTTTGTTCCGCACTGCTTGGAGTGAGCCTTGTCCTAAAACGCTATTCAATGATAGGGGACGGGCTTTCTCATGTAGGATACGGTGCGCTTTCTGTGGCGGCAGTAATGAACCTTGCGCCGCTTAAAGTAGCATTGCCGGTTGTAATTGCAGCGGCATTTATACTGCTGAGAATGAATGATAACAGCAAACTGAAAGGGGACTCGGCAATAGCTGTTTTTTCCACAACTGCTCTTGCAATAGGAATACTTGTTTCATCGAAAGCTGGTCTTACAAATGATGTGAGTCACTATATGTTCGGCAGTATACTGGCAATGGACCACAATGATGTAATTCTTAGCGTTGTGCTGTCTGTGCTGGTGCTTGTTATATTTGTGGTTTTCTATAACAAGATTTTTGCTGTGACTTTTGATGAAAAATTTTCCAAAGCGTCGGGGATGAAAGTGAATTTTTATAAAATGCTTATAGCACTCCTGACAGCTGTAACAGTTGTACTGGGAATGATGATGATGGGGGCATTGCTCATATCCAGCTTGATTATCTTTCCGGCTGTAACATCAATGAGGATTTTCCGCAGTTTCAGAGCTGTTGTAGTATCTTCAGCAATCGTTTCGGTTGTGTGCTTTTTACTGGGATTTTTTATTTCACTGCTTTTTGATACAGCGCCGGGGGCAAGCGTTGTAATCGTGAATGTTACAGTATTTGGACTGTTTTCGCTTATCGGATTTCTGCGTACCCTTGGCAAAAAAGCGTGATAAAATATGGGCATCTCTAAAAACCACCGGCTAAAGCCTTAGCACCTCATCTGCTTGCATATTTTCCGTCATTTTGCATCAAAATTTCTTGACATACGCCAGTATGCCTGCGAAATTTTAGTACAATCTGACGGCGCATCTGAGGCACTATGGTTTTTAGAGAAGCCCATATGTAAATCGGAAACACTGTCTTTGATGTGTTTCCGTAAAATGTTTTATTGCTGTTTTATGCTTTTGAGGTCGTTACCCGAAGTATCCGGGACACGGATATTGCTTTCTGCTGAAACCCTGTAGGAAATTATCTGAGGGTTTACTGTTTTGGGAATGTAGATTTTTGTCTTTTTTTCACAGTGAACTTTTCTTGTCATAATATTATGCGCTCCTTTTAAAATTGATTACATTAATAGTATGATAGTCCGGAGTGAATTTATTTCATGAAAAAAATGAAAATTATTTGGAGGTTATGTTGAAAAATATAAAATTGATTTCGGTAATATTAAAAGGCTGTGCAGTACTTGTGTTTGCAGAAATATTATGCCTTTTTATTGACCTGACACTGGCTTTTTCCGGTTCTGTTATGTTTAAAATTATTTCAGTTATCTGCACAAGCGTCATTTTTATCGGTCTTATATGCAATTATGCCTATAATACAGCTAAAAATGATCTGGTAATTCAGCGGAGAATGGATATAAAGCTTCCTGCTTACAGGTGCTTTGCAGCCGGAGGCTTTCTGTCATTGCCTTATATTGTGTTATGGATTATTTTTATTTTGTCAAAAAACGGTGTTATCGGAAATTTTTATAAAGCTTACAAGCTGATAAACGGCCAGTTTCTCCAGCTTTACAATCTTATGGACAGTGGAACTGATGCAGGTTCTCTGAGTCTGTCTGCTCTGATTATAATGCTTTTGCTGACCTTTGTGCCGTTTGTTTCGTTTGTTATTGCTTATCAGCTTACTTTTAAAGGCGTGGATGTGGAGAGTATTCAGTATAAAAAATAAATAGAATATGAAATAAGAAAAAGTCAGGAGGAAAATTTAAAATCCTCTTGACTTTTTTGCTGATTATTGTTATAATATAATTTACTCAATAGATAACTTTTTTATTTTATAAATTTTAATTATATCACATTTTGCGGTAAATGTCAATAGCTAAAATAAACAAATTTCAGGAGGTGATTTTATGAATTTTGATTTGGTGACTCTTTTTCAGTCAGATGATTTTCAGATTGAAAAAGTAAAATCGGAAATACTGGATACAAATGTAAAATCTGCTGAATATGGACTGATGCTTTCTGAACAGGAAGCGGAAATGATAGTCAGAGCAGACATTGATGCTTTGTCCGAACAGGAAAGAATAAATTTCGGCGAAAGCATGGTACCGAAAATGATTGAAAAATTCATGCAGAGTTCGTATATTGCCCCGTCTGAATATGCTGAAACGATTGCTGAACTTATTGATATTTTTTATGAAGTCAAGGAGGAAAGCTATGACATTCTGACCGACGATGAGATAATTGATGTTATGTACAGCTTTTTTGAACATAAAAGCGGAGGAAGCCTTGAAGTCCTGCGCAATCGTGATATGGAGGAACTTTGCAGAAGTATCAGAAACAAGGCAAACAGGATAAATTATATTTAAAGCAAAAAATAATTTTGCTTTAAATATAATAATTTATTTTATTGCCTTGCACATCCGCTTACTTCGTAAGCTCCGTGCATATCGGCTAATAGTAAATGAAAAATATTTTTTCGTTTACTATAGTAACGGAGGGGTTTGAATGAATAATCTTTCTTTGCAGAATCCGGCTTTTGAAAATGAAATTGATGTGCAGAATTACACATTGGACATACTTTCAAGGTGTTCTGCCAGCGGAATAATTCCGGATAAAAAACTGGCAGAAATACGCTGCGGACTTAATAAGGAATTTACTGAAACTGCCGAACAGTTTACTAAACGTGCAAGCAGTTCCGTATCAAGAAAAAAAGCAGAACTGCTTTACTCTTCTGTTCTGTACAGGTCAGATGTTTGCCTGCTTAGCCTGAAGTCCGTTGACAGAGCAGTTGAAGTGCTTAAAACCATGCCGGTTGAGATGATTTTAAAAGAAGGGCAGCAGCTCATTCTTTCAATTCATGAAGAAAACATACATATCTTTAAAGAGGCGAGAAAACACAGACTGAATGTCCCTTGCCATGAATACAATGAAGCTATGGGAAAAGCTTTTGATGACTATTTCAAAAACTACTCCGCAAGATTTGACGCAAGAAACTGCTGTAATTCCATTGACTATCCTCTCCTGAATATTCCGGCATATGAAATAAAATTGCAGGGAGTAATGTTCATGCATGAATATTATACCGGACTTATGCTGGAAAATAAGTTCTGCAAACTGTTTGACGAGGGAGAAGTAAATCATCTGCTGGAATGTTATGGCAGAACGTATGGCTGTAATTATGGAGAACTGCTTTTTAATATTTCGGAAGTTTTACTGAATAATATTTTTGTGTCAGCAGTACTTGAAAAGCCTTTCGGCTTTAAGCTTACGGAAAGCGATATAGACGAATTTGGAAATATGTGCGGTATGCTTTCGAAGGATTCAGTTTATTTGATGATAAATGACGCATTTGAGCCATATCGGTCATGTATAAATGATAATGACATTTATAATTACCTGAAAAAGCATATTCCTGCCTTTTCAAAAGAAATTGCAGTATGGCTGAACAACGGAAGTGAACTGAAAAATTTTTTGACAGTATGCTGTGATTGATTCATTGTTATTGGGTTGAAGTTTTACTATTTATATGTTATAATATTACTATATAAACAATGATTATTACAACACACACAATTTAATTTAAACATTGGATTTGGAGTAAAAGGAGTGAGAAAGAATAATGATTGAAGATTTACTTGATGAACTTGATAAGGCATGGAACGATACTGATGATCCACGCTGGAAAGGTGAAAATCCAAGATGTTCAGAAATAGATGATATACTTATACCATTGTTTGAAAAAATGGACGATGATGAATTACTGAATATCCTTAACAACATTCCGAAATCTAAGCTCGAACAAATTAAGGTTGTACTTGAATATGTTGTTGATACAAAAGAATGGGTAAGACCATTTATTGTTGCTGGCTAATGCTGCCTGCTATTGCTTTGGAATAATTTCATTTATCCTTTCATAAGCATTAATAAGACAAGTTTGCAAAAGTAGGTGTGCTTATGAAAAAGATAAACAAAAAGATCATAAAAAGACTTATCGTTGTTACATCGGCTGTTGCTGTATGTGCAGGGGTTGTTTTCTGCTCTTACCGGTATATGGACAATAAAACTCTCCCTGTTATGGGTTCTGTTCAGAGTGACAAACCTGTTATTGTGCTTGATGCGGGGCATGGCGGTATAGACGGTGGCTGTTCATCAGCAGACGGAGTACCGGAAAAGGGAATAAACCTGAACATTGTCCTTTGTCTGCGTGATATGTTTGCGATAAACGGCTATGACGTTGAACTGACAAGGAGCGAGGACCGTTCAATTCACGATGACGGTATTGAGGGTATTGCAAATCAGAAAAGTTCTGACATGGATAACAGACTTGCGATATTCAACAAGTACCCCAATGCAATATGCATTTCTGTTCACCAGAACCAGTTTACAGACCCTAAATACAGCGGTGCACAGATGTTTTATGCTGACACAAACAGCGAAAGCAAATATCTTGCACAGAAAATGCAGGATAAAATAGTTGAGTATACCCAGCCGGAAAACAACAGGGAAATAAAGCTTTGCGGAAAGGAACTTTTCCTCTGCTATTACAGCAAGAACCCTACTGTAATGGCTGAATGCGGATTTCTTTCAAATCCGGAAGAGGCAGAAAAGCTGAAAGATGAGGATTATCAGAAACAGATTGCTTTCAGTATATTTGCGGCTGTGAATGAATACACATCAAAAGGAAAGTAAGAATAATTTCTGACAATTGAAAGGAAGTTAAAATGGCTAAACCAAAGACTGTATATGTCTGCAATCAATGCGGATATGAATGTGCAAAATGGAACGGGCGCTGTCCTGAATGCGGAGAGTGGAACACCTTTGAGGAAATGGAACAGGCAGTTTCCGTCAGAACAGGGGCTGTTCGCAAAAAAAATGATTTAGCTGACAAAATAATGGAACTTTCTGAAATTGATGCTGACAGTGATGTACGATATAAAACAGGTATAGGCGAGCTGGACCGTGTTCTCGGAGGGGGACTGGTGAAAGGCTCGCTTGTTCTGCTGGGGGGTGCGCCGGGAATAGGAAAGAGTACTCTGCTTTTGCAGGTATGCCAGTTTCTTGGGGAGAATTACTCTATTCTGTATATTTCCGGTGAGGAATCCGCAAGACAGATTAAGCTGCGTGCTGACAGGCTGGGAGTTGACACAGAAAGCCTTTACATACTGACGGATACAGACGCAGAGGCTGTATGCGATACAATTGTTTCGTCAAACCCTGATATAGTAATTATTGATTCCATACAGACAATGAGCATAACCTCAATAACATCAAGTCCGGGAAGCCTTACACAGGTAAGAGAGTGCACTAATCTTTTCATGCACACTGCAAAGGATAACGAGATACCCATTATAATTGTGGGACACGTCAACAAGGACGGTGCAATTGCAGGTCCAAAGGTTATGGAGCATATCGTTGACGCTGTGCTGTATTTTGAGGGTGAACGAAACCTTAGCGCCCGTATTCTGAGGACTGTGAAAAACCGATACGGCTCAACAAATGAAATAGGCGTTTTTGAAATGCTGGACAAGGGACTTACCGAAGTGGAAAACCCGTCACAGATGCTGCTTTCCGGCAGACCGGAGGGGGTTTCGGGTACCTGCGTTACCTGCACTATGGAGGGATTGCGTCCTATTCTTGCAGAGGTGCAGGTACTTGCGGCAAAGAGTACATTTTCTGCGCCGAGAAGAATGGCAAAGGGTTTTGACTTCAACCGTATGTCGATTATTATTGCTGTTATGGAAAAGAGAGCAGGAATGTTTTTCGGAAACCTTGATGTTTATCTGAACGTTGTAGGCGGATTCAGAATTGACGAAACTGCCGGTGACCTTGCAGCGGCAATGTGTCTTTATTCCGGTACACTGGACAAACCTTTGCCGGAATTAATGATGGCGTTCGGAGAAATCGGACTCGGAGGGGAGATAAGGGCAGTTTCAAATGCTGTACAGCGGATAAAGGAGGCTGAAAGAATGGGATTTGAGGTATGCGTAGTGCCGAAACAGTCGCTGGAAAGGATTGATCCCAAAGAGTATAAAATCAAGCTTATCGGAGTTTCGGACATAAAAGAGGCATTTTCTTTGATATAAGGGGGTAACAATAAATGGCGGTTATTGAAACAAAAGACCTTACCAAAAGCTATGGTAAGGCAAGAGGAATAATTGATCTGAATCTGACTGTAGATGAGGGGGATTTTTTCGGGTTTATCGGACCTAACGGAGCTGGAAAGTCCACTACTATCAGAACTTTGCTGGGATTGATTTTCCCTACATCGGGAGAGGCGAAAATTTTCGGAAAGGATGTTGTAAGCCGGAATACGGAAATTCTTTCTGATATAGGTTATATGCCATCAGAGGCAGCCTTTTACAGCAGAATGAGAGTGGGTGAGGTTATTTCGCTTTCGGCAAAAATGCGTAAGCTTAACTGTACTGATGAGGCTAAAAGACTTTGTGAAAGGCTTTCTCTTGATACGAAAAAGCGTGTTGAGGAACTGTCGCTGGGTAACAGAAAAAAGGTTTCGATTGTCTGTGCTTTACAGCATAAGCCGAAGCTGTGCATACTTGACGAGCCTACCAGCGGACTTGACCCGTTAATGCAGAAGGAATTTTTTGATATTCTTAAAGAGCGACACGAGGCGGGTGCAACAATTTTTCTTTCTTCACACGTTCTTTCAGAAATACAGAAAAACTGTTCCAGAGCGGCTATTATAAAAGAGGGCAGGCTGGTCGCACTTGACAGTGTGGAAAATCTTTCAAAGACAAGTGCAAAACGAGTAACACTTCATGGTATAAATTCTGTGCCGGAACAGCTGGGTGCAAAATCTGTTGAATCAGCGGCGGACTATGTAAGCTTTCTTTACAGCGGTGATATAAAGGTACTGCTGAATACTGTTAACAGCCTGCCGATATATGACATGACGATTACCGAGCCGGACCTTGATGAAATATTCATGCATTATTACGAGAAAGGCGGCGATGAACAGTGACAATATACATAAAAGAACTTAAACAGTCGGCAAAGGCGTGGGGTATATGGACAGGAGCTATATCCTTTATGCTGTTTGTATGCATTATGATGTTTCCGGAAATGAAAGACCAGATGGACAGCGTAACCAGCGTTTTTTCAAATATGGGTGACTTCACTTCGGCATTCGGAATGGACAAGCTTAGTTTTGGCAAACTTATGGGCTTTTATGGAGTTGAGTGCGGCAATGTACTTGGAATCGGCGGAGGATTTTTTGCGGCGCTTGCCGGAATATCAGTCCTTGCGGCAGAGGAAAAGGATCATACCGCCGAATTCCTGCTTACTCACCCTGTAAGCCGTGTATCGGTACTGACCCAGAAGCTTATGTCTGTGCTTACCCAGATAATTGCAATGAATATTGTTATAGTCGGAATAAGCCTGATATCCTCTGCAATAATCGGTGAAAGCTTTCAGATGCGTGAACTGATTTTACTGCATACTGCATATCTTATACTTCAGCTTGAAATTGCCTGTATCTGTTTTGGAATTTCGGCGTTTATAAGGCGTGGAAGCATAGGAATAGGTCTGGGACTTGCCCTTGCACTTTACTTTATGAATATTGTCTGCAATATCAGTGAACAGGCAGAATTTCTGAAATACATAACTCCTTATGCGTACGCTGATGCAAGTGAAATTATTACTGAGTCCGGAATAGATATGGTACTGGTGCTGACAGGAACAGGAATCACTCTTGCAGGAATTATCATCGGATATCTGAAATATACCCGCAAGGATATAAATTCATAAGAAATTGTTTTCACAGGTATTTCCGGTGAAAACAGGCAAAAAACACAGCATTGCTTTATAGTAATGCTGTGTTTTTATCTGGAAAACAATATTTATTCAGATGACATCTGTTCAGTCCTGAACTGGGAGGGTGTTTTACCGATTTCATTTTTAAACTGGCGTATAAAATATGATGTACTGCTGTAGCCGCAGATATGTGCAATATCTTCTACAGAAAGATCTCCTTTTTTTAACAGTTCGCAGGCCTTCTGTATTCTGCTTCTGATCAGATCCTGAGTAATACTGCTTCCGAATGTATCAGTATACAAATGCTGAAATCTTGAACGGCTAAGGGATAATTCCTTTGCAAGAGTATCGATATTCCAGTCACGTTCAGGCCAGCGGTAAATGTTTTCACGAATCCATATCAGTCTTTCAAGGTAAACCGTTTCCGAAAGTGCAACAGACGGACGGGTTATAACTATCTGTTCATGGAGTTTATACAGCAGCATTCTGAAATATAGATTTACGATTTCCATTTTATGCAGATTGGCTGAATAATACTCATAGCACATATTTCGGAGAATCTGGGATATGTTAGAAATATCAGTTAATTCCATAACCTGATTAAACGGAATATTCAGTTCGTTTATCAGTTGCTGTTCTTCTTCATCAGGACCAAAGTGCATCCAGTCATCAATGTATTCTTCGCCGTCAGGGGTATAGTATTCAGGATATTCAGGAGAATATATAATAACGGAATTTGCCTTTGTATGTATATCATTTCCGTCTATACGAAAAATTGCAGGAGTTTTTATAATTAATAAGAGCCAGTCACCTGCACCATTCGGTCGGTCTGTTACAAATGAGCTATCGTGTTTGTGATGATAGCCGATGTCATCCATTCTCATTTTTTCACACTCCATATTTTATCTTTGTAAAAATTATATCATAATTTTAAATGTCCGTCAATAATATCTGGCATAAACTGTTTTTACATATCACAAATGTGCTGCGAATTAAGCATATTAATGAATTGACAAAAAGAACTATAAATTGTAGAATAAAAATAGTAATTTTAACGATAGGTTGAAATTTGGTGTTAGGAGGATAATATGAAACTAAAAAAAATTACTGCGGCAGTAACATCGGCAATATGCTGTATGGGTGTACTTTCTTCTTTTCCGGTGCCTATGCAGATGCCTTCTGCTGCGGAAGCCGCAGTGCAGAATGACTTTGAAGTCAACTATGACGGCTGGTACGGCAATGCAGACGCAGTAAAACTGCTTGCAGAGGAAGGCAAAGGTTATGAAAATTCCAGAGGTATGCTTGTAAGCGGAAGAACTACACCTGCTGACGGTGCAAGTTCGTCAAAGGGATTTTACCTTTACGGCGGAGTTGAGTATAACTACAGCGTAATGGTTTACAGCGAAACTGCGGAGAAATTCCATGTTTCACTGCTTTGTATTGACGAGGAAACAGGAGAGGAAACCGTAAAAGAACTTGTTTCAAAGAACGTCAAAGCAGGAAAGTGGACGGAGCTTTCAGCAAAATATACAGCTCCGGAAAACAGTTATGAGTTCAGACTGACTATCACAACTGACAGTACAAATGATTTCAGGTTTGATGATGTCACAGTAACATCTGAGGAAAAAGCGGGTTCGGATACTGTTTTTGCTGCTACAGCCGAAAAGGGCTTAAAGGACGAATTTGCGGCATATTTCAGAGTTGGAAACATTCTCAACGGCACAACTGTAAAAAATTCCGCAATTACAGCAAATATAATCAAAGACCACAACAGCATTGAGTGCGAAAACGAGATGAAGCCGGACGCAACTATTGTTCAGTCACAGTGCAGCGGAACAAACGTAGGCGTTTCAATTAATAGTGCTGCTGCGATTATGGATTTTTGTGTGCAGAATGGTATTGCCATGAGAGGACACACTCTTGTATGGCACAGTCAGACACCAACATGGTTCTTCAAGGAAAATTACAATGCAAGCGGCGCATGGGTAAGCAGCTCCACAATGGACGCACGTATGGAAAGCTACATCAAGAACATGTTCAACGCCATAAAGACACAGTATCCTGACCTTAATCTTTATGCTTATGACGTTGCAAATGAGTGTATAAGTGATGACTCCAATAGAACCGCAAACAACGGAGGTACAAGAGAACCGGGTGACGGCAAGACTGAGGGCGGCAAATCAGCTTGGGTACAGGTTTACGGCTCAAACGCTTTCGTTGAAAAGGCATTTACATACGCAAGAAAATACGCTCCTGAGGGCTGTGACCTCTACTACAACGACTACAACGAGTACTGGGATCACAAGAGAGACGCAATTTACAATATGTGTAAGTCACTCTATGAAAAAGGACTCCTTGACGGTGTGGGAATGCAGTCACACGTTCCGGCAAACGCAACCGGCTTTGCAGGAACAGACTCCTACATTACAGCAATGGATAAATATCTTTCAATCGGCTGTGATGTACAGGTTACAGAGCTTGACATAAGCCTTGAAAGCGGAAAATATACCCTCCAGCAGCAGGCTGACAAGTACAAGGCAATCTTCCAGCATGCCATGGACGTTAACAAAAGCGGAAAATATAACGGCAGGGTTACGGCAGTATGTATCTGGGGACCTAACGACGCAAATTCATGGCTGAGTGCAGGCAGTGACGCACTTCTTTACGACAGCAATAATAAGCCAAAGCTTGCATATACAACCCTTACTTCAATGATACCGCAGTCTGAATGGGGCGACGGAACTGATATTGACGGACCGATTGAGCCTAATGAGTACGGCTGGTATTTTGCTGACGGCTTTGAAGGTGATACCTGTTCATGGAATGCAAGAGGTTCTTCAAGCATAATGACCAGCGGAAGAACAGCCTATGTAGGCAGTGAGGCACTCCTTATCCAGGAAAGAACAGCTGCATGGAACGGAGCATACAAGACTCTCAATCCAAAGGCTTTCGTTCCGGGAAATGAGTATAGCTTCAGCGTAAATGTTACATACTTTGATGGTGCGGCAACAGATAAGTTTTATCTCAAGCTTCAGTATACTGATTCAAACGGTGATACACAGTATTCTACAATAGCAGAAGGTACAGGAATAAAGGGCGAGTGGATTCAGCTTGCAAACATGAATTATCTCATTCCTTCTGATGCAACAAATATGCAGCTTTATGTGGAAACTGCCGAAACAACAAATAATTTCTATATTGACGAGGCAATTGGTGCAGTCGGTGGAACAGGAATTCTTGGCGCAGGAGAGCAGAAAGATATTGTTCTGGGTGATTTAAATTCAGACAGCGTTATTGACGCAATTGACCTTTGCATGGCAAAACGTGGTATTTTAAACGGATTCAGCAAAAAAGCTGCAGAACTGGCTGCTGATGTTGACCAGAGCGGTAAGGTTGATGCAACAGATATTAGTTTGATTCAGGAATATCTGCTTAAAAAAATTACAGAATTTCCTGTTGCTGAAAAGGTAATTGATACCGCAGCAATGGAACAGCTCTTCTCATCAGTTACTCCTTCTGTATCATATAAGTCAGACAATGAAAACAATCCGCTTTTCACACAGCGTTTCGGCGCAGATCCTGGAGTTATGGAATATAACGGCAGAGTGTATGTTTACATGACAAATGACGCTTTTGAGTATGATTCCAACGGTAATCTTCAGGAAAATACTTACAATGTTCAGACACTTAACTGTATTTCATCAGCTGACCTTGTGAACTGGACAGACCACGGTGCGATTCCTGCAGCAGGTAAAAATGGTATAGCTTCATGGGCTTGGGCATCATGGGCACCGGCACCGGCACATAAGACAATAAACGGCAAGGAAAAGTTCTTCCTCTATTTTGCAAACAGCGCAGGCGGTATTGCAGTTCTTACTGCTGACAGTCCTACAGGCCCATGGACTGACCCTATTGGCGGTCCGATAGTTTCAGGTTCTTCACCTAACTGCTCAGATGTAGTATGGATGTTTGACCCGGCTGTACTGGTTGACGACGATGGTACAGGTTATCTCTACTTTGGCGGCGGTGTTCCTGACGGCCAGCAGGCAAATCCGAAAACATCAAGAGTTGTAAAGCTTACTGACGATATGATTCATATTGACGGTACACCGCAGACAATTGACGCTCCTTACATCTTTGAAGATTCCGGCATTAACAAAATCAACGGAAAATACTATTACTCATACTGCACCAACTGGCAAACAGGCGGCAATCCATACGGTTTCAACAATGCAGAAATTGCCTACATGGTAGGTGACAGTCCTATGGGACCATTCACATACAAAGGCATTGTTATGGAAAATCCTGGTGCATTAGGCGGCGGCGGTAACAACCACCACTTTATGTGTACATTAAACAATAAGCTTTATATGTTCTATCATGCACGACCAGTAGAAGATAAAATGGGAATTCACCTTAACTACAGAAGTCCTATGGTTAATGAGGTTACTGTTTCTGCTGACGGCACAATTAAGACAAAGCCTACTATGGAGGGTGTAGCTCAGCTTAAAACATTAAGCCCGAATCAGAAAGTTCAGGCTGAAACAATGTCAAATCAGTCCAAGGATATTTCAGTCAGCGGACTGGGCGATACAGTTGTAAGCGGAACAAAGGGCAGCTGGATAAAGGCAAGCGGAGTTAACTTCTCCGGAAATGAAAATTCACTGACTATTAAGGCATCAGCAAAAAATGGTGCAGTTATAAAGGTATGCACAGGAAGTGCAACCGGTTCAGCTGTTACTTATGTTGAAATCCCGGCAGGAGGAACAATGAGTGAAATTACAGTTCCTGTTGTGAATTCAGTAAGCGGCAGCAAAGACGTATACTTTGTGTTCAGCGGTGATATAAACTTTGATTACTGGTGCTTTTCATAAGTGACGCAGTAATCTGATATATAAACAAGCCACAGATTTATATGCTCTGTGGCTTGTTTTTTGATATAAAAAAAGTAATACCTTTTCTGCAAGGTATTGCCTTAAATAAATCAAGCCACAGACAGTAAAGTATCTGTGGCTTTAATCATTAAATTACCTTTTTGATTCTGTTGAAGAAAGGTTTTGAGTCAGAACTGTTGAAGTAACTATTTGCAGAGAACATCCATGCGTCGGCAGGGTTAATAACTAAGAATTCGTTTTCATCCGTCTGAACAAAAGTAAGAAATTCGTCTTTTACCTGGAGCATTTCAACGTATTTATATGGGAGTGTCACAGAAGTTTCATAACCTGACATTGCAAAAACGTGTGAATGAGAAATGATACTTCTAAGCTTCTTGGCTTCCAGAATCTCTTCTTCGCTGACATAGTATTTTCTGTTCTTAGGTTTTATGTCATCGCTTTTTTCTTTTTCCGAAAGCTGAATTTTTTCAGATAATTCAAGAAAACGCTTTTCATAATCATTGAATTTATATTTAGGCATGAGGATCAACTCACGGTGGTCCAGACTTGGAAAGATAACATAATGACCCAATGATAAGGAATGTTCTCTCATCATGAATGTTAATGTGAAAGAAATCTTTTTAGGATTTTTTTCGTCATCAGAATAGTTCGTCTGAAATCTGATATCAAAATTATTCATTGCTTAAATCCTCCGTTCTACACTTTATATCTATCTATATTATAATACCAGTAAATCCGGATTTTTGCAAGATAATTTTACAGAAAATTTGATTTTTCTGCTATTTTCCAATATTTCAACAAATTTTTATCAACCAAGCTGTATAAATGATATAAAAGATAAACTATTTTACAAATAAAAAACAGCTGAAAATGCAGTATGAATAATGATATACCGAAATTTTGTATTGATGAGTTGTAACAGGTCAATATTTACCTGTGAATAAAAGATTATTTTGATGAGAAAATGCGATTTAGCCCCTTTTTAAGAGAAAAGTTGCAACTATTTGTATAATATCACCAAAAATGTTCAGAAAAATTTTAATGTAATTTTTAATAAAATATAGATTTGTTCATAATTTGTTCACAATTTCTTTTTTGAAGTATGTTATAATATAGTCAGCGAGCAGAAGATATACTCTGGCTGAGCAGTGTATATGCACGTTTTATTATTAGATGATTATGAAAGGATGATTAGAATGATAGGTAAAAAAATGGCAAGCAGAATCAAGGCTACTGTTCTTAGCGCTGTTATGACTGCTACTGTTTTTATTTCTCCGGCTGCTTATCAGATGACACAGGTTACAGCTGCTGATAAAACAGTAAACCATGACTTCGTTACAACATCAAGTACAGCCGACGACGCAACCAACAAAGCTAAAATTGATATTTCAGGCTTCAGGGGTGCTACAACACTCACCTTTAACTTTGAAACAGATTTTACAGGTGATGTTACAATTGGTACATACGGCAATAATATAGCAGAAGATCCATGGTGGGTTGGTGCAGATACAACTCCGGCTGTTGAAAATCAACAGTCAGTTATTACACCAAAGAACGGAAAATTTTCATTTACCTATAAGGTACCGGCATCAATTACAGATGTTGTAAAAACAGTAGGTATCGGTGTATGGTATCCTAAGGACGGAACAATTGTTACACTTACAACAATTTCCGGTTCAGGCTCTGGAAGTACTGATCCTGGCACTCCTGGTGAACAGGAAAAGCCTGTTACTGAAAATACAAAGAGCGGTTCATGGTCATTCAAAGACAACGGCGATGGTACAGCTGATATTTCTTCAACACTGACAGCTGAAATCGACGATCAGGATATGGATTACCTCCTCACAGCAAAACATGATGAAGAGAGTTATATTGATCCTGAAACAGGCGAGTCAACATGGCAGGAAGGCGATCCGATAAATTCTCACAAGTTTGCCTTTTCTGAATTTGGTCTTGAGGATCTTACTTCTGTAGCTATCCAGTCATTTAACTACACAATTACTTCTGATGAAGAAATCAGCAAGCTGGAATACGGCGGCGGTATAAACGTTGAAGTAGAATCACCGGCTGATACAGAATTTGTTAAGGGCAAAGACGGCTACTGGTACAATGACCAGGGTGCAGAAGATATGGAAAAATATGGTGATAAGTTTGAAATTGAACCACACGGCGGTTATGCTGTAAACAATGCAGGTACATACGTTGAAGTTGTATGGGATGTTCCAAAGGACGTTCAGCCATATGTTTCAAACTGGGTTACTGATACAGTTGGCTTCCAGTTCTGGTATGCACAGGCAGCTAATCCTCCGGAGGGAGAAGATTACGCTGAAGTTTCAGAAATTCACCTTAAATCAGCTTCATGCACATACACAAGAACACTTACAGTTCCTTACAACAAGACTGTAAACAAGAAAATCGGCAAAGTACTGACACCTGGTTCTGATGAATCAACAAATCAGTATAAGTTCAGCCTTGCTGATCTCGGACTTGAGCACAGAGATCTTGTATCAGCTGTTAAATTCAATGTAACTTCATCAGCTGACCTTACTAAGTTCACAGGCGGCGCTGGTATCTCAGTTCTTGATACAAATGCTTCTGTAAGCAATGGATGGTTTATGCCTGATTCAAACGTCACTGTTCTTGAACCTGAAAAGAAATTTGAAATTATGTGGATTATTCCTGAAAAAATCAGAAAAGATATTGACGTAATTTCAGCAGACGGAAATCTGATGTTCGGTGCATGGTATGCCGGAGAAGATGCTCCTACAATCACACTGGATTCTATCGACTTCTATGAATTTATTTCAAACGAAGAGGATCTTACTGTAGAGCCTGAAAAGATTGAACTTGCAGTAGGCGAAGAACAGGAACTTACAATCAATGTTCCTGGATGCTCATTTGTTTCAAGCAACTCAAATGTTGCTATAGTTGAAGACGGCGTAGTTAAGGGTCTGGCTGTTGGTCAGTCTAACATACTTGTAACAACACCTGAAGGTCAGGAAAAAACAATAGTTGTTAAGGTTGCTCCTGCACCTGTAACAACAGTTGTAACAACAGTTGTTACAACAACTGTTACAACAACTGCTGTAACTACAACAACAGCACCTGTAACAACAGTTGACCCGGACGAAGTAATTGACTGGTCAAAGGTTCTTTATGGTGACGTTAACCTTGATAAGGATGTAAGTATTTCTGACGTAGTAAAGCTTAATTTGTATCTGCTTAATCCAGTTGCAAACAAGATTAATGCAACAGCAAGAGAAAATGCACAGTGCTTGTATGACGGAAAAGTTGATACAAACGACAGCTCAGTGCTTATGAATTACTGCGGAATGATTATTACTATTGATAAACTCGGTCCTCAGGAAGGACAGAAGGTACCATTTGAATAAAATGGATATTTAAGAAATCGCAGCTCAGACCCTGCGATTTCTTTTTGAGATTGAAAAAAACTGTTTTCGGGCTGCGAAGAATTTTTCTTAGCAATCGGCTTACAGGCAATATCAAAATTGAATTTGCTTGATTACACGCCCGTATGTTTTTATGCGGGCGTGTTTTGTTTTGGAGGTTGATTATGGAAAACAGAATAGCAGTACTTGGAATTGTGCTGGATAAACCTGAAATGTCACAGTCGGTAAATGCAATACTGCATGAATACAGTGACGTTATTATCGGAAGAATGGGTATTCCGTACCGTGAAAAAAAAGTATCTGTAATTTCAGTTGCAGTCGATACGGATACTGACAAAATCAGCGCATTGACCGGAAAACTGGGAAAACTGGATGGTGTTAATGTTAAAGCTGCAATATCAAAAAAATAAAAAATAAGGAGTATAAATATGTTTGACAGTAAATCTACTAAAGCAGAGGATTTTATTAATCACGAGGAAATTTTAAAAGTACTGGCTCATGGTGAGGCACATAAAAATGACCATGAAGAAGTTGAGAGGATTCTGAAAAAAGCCGAATCTTTAGTCGGTCTTGACAGATATGAAGTATCTGTTCTGCTCCATGCCTGTGAAAATACCGAAAATACTGAACTCAGAGAAAAGATTTTCAGTATGGCAAGAAAAATAAAAGAGGCAATTTACGGCAGAAGAATAGTTATGTTTGCACCGCTTTACGTTTCAAACTACTGCATTAACGGCTGCAAATACTGCGGTTATCACTGTGGTTCAGGCATACGCCGCAAAAAGCTTACACAGGAAGAGGTTGCCGAGGAATGCCGTGCAATCGAGGCAATGGGTCACAAGAGAATTGCCATGGAGGCAGGTGAGGACCCTAAAAACTGCGATATTGACTACATAGTTGAGTGCATGAAAACTGCTTATGCCACAAAAAATGGCAACGGAGAAATACGCAGAATTAATGTTAATATTGCCGCCACAACAGTTGAGGACTACAAAAAGCTCAAAGAGGCAGGAATTGGTACATATGTACTTTTTCAGGAAACATATCACAAGCCGACTTACGAAAATCTGCACCCGTCAGGTCCTAAGAGTGATTATGATTACCACACAACTGCACACGACAGAGCAATGCAGGGTGGAATTGACGATGTGGGAATCGGTGTTCTTTACGGCCTTTATGAGTACAAGTACGAGGTTATCGGTACAATGCTCCATGTTAAGCATCTGGAGGATACTTTCGGAATCGGACCTCATACAATTTCAATTCCGAGAATCAAATGGGCAGAGGGTGTTGACCTCAGTCTTTTCCCGAACATTGTTACAGATGAACAGTTCAAGACGATTATTGCAGTTTTAAGACTTGCTGTACCATATACTGGCATGATTATTTCCACAAGAGAGGAATGCGGTTTCAGAGATGAGATTATTTCCCTGGGAATTTCTCAGACAAGCGGCGGTTCATGCACAGGTGTCGGCGGATATGCAAAACGTCTTGCAGAGGGCAGCTGTGACAGCAGTCATGATGATCAGAGTACAGCGCAGTTCAAGGTTTCTGATGAAAGGTCGGAGGCAGAGGTTTCAAAGGCACTGCTTAAAAATGGCTACATTCCAAGTTTCTGCACTGCGTGTTACCGTGCCGGAAGAACTGGTGACAGATTTATGCGACTTGCAAAAACTGGTAATATATCAAACTGCTGTCTGCCAAATGCAATGCTGACCCTTGCAGAATATGCCCTTGACTACGGTGATGACGAATTCAAACAGCTTACCTTTGATGTTATCAAAACAGAAAGGGAAAATATTAAGGAAGAAAAGGTCAAGACCAAATTTGATGAATACCTTGAACTGATTAAAGCAGGAGAAAGAGATTTCAGATTCTGATTAAAGGAGCAGACTTATGATTTCAGAGATCAATCAGACGCCAAAGGCATTAAGAATACATATAGGCGTTTTCGGTGACACAAATGCCGGAAAATCGACCTTCATCAATGCCATAACAGGGCAGAATATTGCCCTGACCTCTCCGGTTGCCGGAACAACTACCGATCCGGTTTTCAAACCAATGGAACTTCTGCCGCTTGGTCCTGTTGTTTTTATTGACACGGCAGGACTTGATGACAAAAGCGAACTGGGAGAAGTGCGCATAAAAAAATCCATGGAACAGCTGGAGCATTGTGATGCGGCAGTACTGGTAATTAACGGAAACTGCCAAGATGTTTCGTCTCAGGAGAAATATGCTGAACTGATAAGGGCTAAGAAAATACCGTTTATTACCGTTATCAATCAGATTGGTGACACGGAAAATGAAACTAATTTCAGTAATGTCTGTCCGGAGGTTATCAAGGCAAATCTTGCAGATAAAAAGCAGATTGGCAAAATCAAGGATGCGGTTATAGAGATGCTCAAGGACAGAATTGAAGACCCCATGCTTACTGCCGACCTTGTAAAACCCGGTGATATTGTTATGCTGACTGCTCCGCAAGACATTCAGGCACCAAAAGGCAGGCTTATTCTGCCGGAAGTTCAGGTCCTCAGGGACTTGCTGGATAATGGCTGTATGGTAATGACTGTCACGTCTGAAAACATAAAGTCTGCTCTTGAAAGCCTTAAAACACCGCCGGCACTGGTGGTTACTGATTCGCAGATTTTCGCTGAAGTAAATAAAATTATACCGCCCCATATTCCTCTTACATCATTTTCACTTTTAATGGCAAAAATAAAAGGGAATATAAAAGGTCTTGTGAACGGCGCGGCTGCTATTGAAAGTCTAAAGGACGGCGACAAGGTGCTGATACTGGAAAGCTGTGCCCACCATGCCCTTGACGACGACATTGCAAGAATAAAAATTCCACGCCTGCTGAGAAAATACACCGGAAAGGAACTGACCATAGACAACGTTTCCGGACAAAATGTAAATCTTGATATATCACAGTATAAGCTGGCAATACATTGCGGAGGCTGTATGGTCAACAGAAAAGCCATGCTCTCAAAGCAGAAAATGTTTGAGGAGGCTGGAGTGCCGCTGACTAATTTCGGAGTTTGCATTGCCTATATGAACAAAATGCTTGACAGGGTGTGCTATTAAATGAAGTACACAGAAATACGACAAAATATCTGGCAGATTGCCGATGATGACGGAGTTTACTGTACACTTGTCAAAGGGGACAGTCTTGCGGTTTTATGGGATACAGGCTATGGGAAACAGGATATCAGAAAGTTTGTGGAAGAAAACGTTCAGACCGAGTATATAGTTATCAACAGTCATGGTCACCCGGATCATATCGGCGGAAACTGGCAGTTTGAAAACATATATGCAAGTGAACAGGCATTAGACGAGATACTGTACTTTGCTAAAACAATTTCTTCAGCCCCTGTCCGGTATAATCTGAAAAAACTGGATATCGGGCAGCGGCTGGATTTTGGCGGTATTCACGGGAGAATAATTTCACTTGCGGGTCATACGAAAGGTTCAGTCGGACTGCTTGTTGAGGAGGAAAGACTGCTTCTTGCAGGTGACGCACTGAATCCGTGCCTGTGGATGTTCAATTACGGAGCAGCGTCCATAAATCAGCTGAAAAATACAATTGAAAATCTGGAAGAGGCAGAGTTTGATAATTATATTTGCGGACACAGTGATAAAGAGATATCCCGTGAATTTCTGAAAACCCATCTGAAAAATATCGGTACTATGAGTACTGATAATTCTGTAAAAGGCGTAACTATCGGGTTTGAAACCTATGAAAGCGTCTGTGAGGATGAAAATGGCAAATCTGTTATCGTGTATGACGAAAAATTGCTGACAGACTGAAAAAATCAAAAAAACTCTTGACTTTGCAGTAAAAATATGATAAAATAATTATGCCGCATGTTTACGGTTCATTAAGTTGATTGGATTCACACCGTAAAACAGCGAGTTTTAAGGAAAAGGCAGGTGCCGGAAATGTACGCAGTTATTGAAACAGGCGGAAAGCAGTATCAGGTTAAAGAAGGAGATATCCTCTTTATCGAAAAGCTTAACGCTGACGCTGACCAGACAGTTACTTTTGACAAGGTTGCAGCAGTTGGAACAGACGGTGGTCTAAAGATTGGTGCTCCATACGTTGAAAATGCAGTTGTTGAGGCAAAGGTTTTAAAGAACGGCAAGGCTAAGAAAATCACTGTTTTCACTTATAAGCCAAAGAAGGGCGAAAAGAAGAAGCAGGGTCACAGACAGCCTTACACACAGGTAAAAATCGAAGCAATCAAGGCTTAATTATGATTAATGCCGAGTTTTTCAGAAACAAGGGTATAATCAGCGGCTTTAAAATAAGCGGACACGCATTTTATGATGACTTCGGTAAGGACATTGTGTGCGCGGCGGTTTCATCAGCGGTTGAACTGACGGCTAATACGATTACCGAGATTTTCGGGTTTGACGCCAAAGTTTCTGCTGAAAACAATGCGATTATTTTAAAGACGGCAGACTCCGCAGACGATAATCTACAGAAGCTTTACAGGGGACTTCTCCTGCATCTGGAAAATCTGCTGGAGGAATTCAAAGGAACGATTAAGATAAAATTTACGGAGGTGTAAGTATGCTTAAGATCAGTATGCAGTTTTTCGCTCATAAAAAGGGTGTTGGTTCTACAAAGAACGGACGTGACTCTGAATCCAAGAGATTAGGAGTTAAGAGAGCTGACGGTCAGTATGTTCTGGCTGGTAACATCATTGTTCGCCAGAGAGGAACACACATTCATCCGGGTGAGGGCGTTGGCATCGGTTCAGATGACACACTCTTTGCTCTTGTAAACGGAAAGGTTAAGTTTGAGCGTGTAGGACGTGACCGTAAAAAGGTTTGCGTTTATGCTGAACAGTAAGAATTAAATTATAAA
Organism: Oscillospiraceae bacterium; assembly: GCA_022788225.1. Classification (GTDB taxonomy): domain Bacteria; phylum Bacillota; class Clostridia; order Oscillospirales; family Ruminococcaceae; genus Porcipelethomonas. The sequence continues at coordinate 23,332 of JALEVO010000137.1, forward strand.
TCCCGGGCTAAGGCTTGGGATTTTGTTTTATTGATAGTTGGGTAATGCGGCAGAAACGGAGAGAATATGTTTGTAGATAAGGCAAAAATAAAAATCAAAGCCGGAAACGGCGGAGACGGTGCTGTTTCCTTTCATCGTGAAAAATATGTTGCGTCAGGCGGTCCGGACGGCGGAAACGGCGGCAAGGGCGGAGACGTAATTTTTATTGCTGACGATAATTTTTCTTCGCTGATTGATTTCAGATACAAAAAGAAGTACGTTGCTGAAAACGGACAGAACGGCGGTGCAAAGAGATGTACCGGAAAAAGTGCGCCCGACCTTATAATAAAAGTTCCGAGGGGGACTGTCATAAGGGACGCTGAAACAGGCAGAATAATGGCTGATATCTCGACGGACGAGCCTAAAGTCCTTGCAAAAGGCGGTAACGGCGGAAAGGGAAACTGTAATTTTGCCACATCTACAAGGCAGATTCCTAAGTTTGCCAAACCAGGTTTTCCGGGGGAGGAGTTCGAGGTAACACTTGAACTGAAACTCATTGCCGATATAGGTCTGGTGGGATTCCCCAATGTGGGAAAATCCACTCTTATCTCTGTCGTAAGCGCCGCAAAACCTAAGATTGCAAACTATCATTTTACAACCCTGACACCGGTACTTGGTGTTGTAAAAATAAGCGAGGAACGTTCATTTGTAATGGCGGATATTCCGGGTCTTATTGAGGGTGCAAGCGACGGTGTCGGACTGGGTCATGAATTTCTGCGTCACGTTGAAAGGTGCAGACTGATAATTCATGTGCTCGATGTTTCGGGTATAGAGGGAAGAGATCCAATTGAGGATTTTGAAATAATAAATGATGAACTGAAAAATTTCAGTGAGGAGCTTTCACAGTGCCCACAGATAGTGGCAGCAAATAAGTGCGACATGGCGTCTGAGGAGCAGATTGAAAGGCTTGAAAAATATATCACAGACAATGGACTGAGCTTTTACAGGATTTCCGCTGCAACTACTGAGGGTACGAAAGAACTTATAAACGCAGCTGCGGAGGAACTTGAAAAACTGCCTCCTGTCAGGGAATACAAGGCAGAGCCGATAACAAGGGAAGAACTTGAAGAAAAGGCGCTTGCAAACAGTAAATTTGAGATTGAGGTAGAGGATGGTGTTTACTACGTTTATGCGCCGTGGCTTGAACCTATCATGCGTACTGTTAATATGGAAGATTACTCATCACTGCTTTATTTTCAGCAGGTGCTGAGAAGAAGCGGTATTATAGACAAGCTGGAAGAAATGGGTATCAACGAGGGTGATACAGTCAATATATTTGGCTTTGAATTTGATTTCGTTGAGTAAATCAGAACGGAGAAAACTATGGACAGAATTCTGACTGAACATGAAGTGAATCAATACAGCCCTCTGACTCTTGCATTTCTTGGTGACAGCGTGTACGAAAAGCTTGTGAGAGAGCATATAATTCTCAGCGCAAATATGCCGGCGGCAAAGCTGCATGAAATTAAAGTGAAAAAAGTGTGTGCGTCCTATCAGTCGGAGGCTCTGGAAAAGCTTATGCCTTTGCTTGATGAAAAGGAAACTGCTGTTGTAAAAAGGGGCAGAAACGCAACGGGAAACACTGTTCCCAAAAGCTCCAATGCAGTGGAATACCGCAGAGCAACGGGGTTTGAGGCACTTTTCGGCTATCTTGATTTACTGGGACGGACTGAAAGAATCGAACAGCTTTTCAGCTTGATTATAGACAATTAAATTTTAGGGAGTGTTTTTTATGTCAGGACATTCAAAATGGAATAACATTAAGAGAAAAAAAGAAGCGACAGACGCCGCTAAAGGTAAGATTTTTACTAAAATCGGACGTGAGATAACAGTCTGCGTAAAGGAAGGCGGTCCGGATCCGAACAATAACGCAAAGCTCCGTGACCTTATTGCAAAGGCTAAGTCAAACAACGTTCCTAATGATAACATTGACAGAGTCATTAAAAAGGCTGCCGGCGGCGGTGACAAAAACAATTATGAAACAATGGTTTATGAGGGTTACGGTCCTAACGGTGTTGCAGTAATTGTTGAGTGTCTTACAGACAACAAAAACCGTACAGCTGGTGATGTACGCCATTATTTTGACAAGTTCGGCGGCAATCTTGGTACAAGCGGCTGTGTATCTTTCATGTTCACGAGCAAGGGAATTGTGGTTGTTGAAAACAACGGAATCGATGAGGACACTCTTATGGAGGATGCCTTTGAATTTGGTGCTGATGACCTTTCAGTGGAAGAAGAGGCTGCTGAAATTTCCTGCGAACCTGCCGACCTGAGTGCACTCAGAGAGGGACTTGCGTCAAAGGGTTATAACGTGCTGTCAGCAGAGGTTGACCGTATTCCGGCAACATATACAACTCTTACAGATGAAGACCATATCAAGAAAATGAATCTTCTCCTTGAACATCTTGAAGATAACGATGATGTTCAGAATGTTTATCACAACTGGGAATGCCCGGAAGAATAATTTAGAAATAAATATGAAACGCCCTGTTTTACAAATAAGTGGTAAAACAGGGCGTTTTTTAAAATAAAATTGTATATTTGACGAATTAATGAATTTATGGTATAATATTAAGGCAACACCGCACAATTAGCGGTTGACACCTTTGCCGCACATCTGCTTGCAGATTTCCCGTCATATTACACAAAAATCTCTTGACATACGTCAGTATGCCTGCAAGATTTTTATGCAATCTGACAAAAAATCTGACTGCGCATCTGTACGACAATAATTGTGCAGTATTGCCTTAAAAAACATAGTGGGGTATAAAAGTTGAGTAACGCAACATTAAATAAAATCATAAATCAGAATGAAAAAGACGCTAATATAATGACTGGAAAGGTTATGGGGCTTACCTTTGTTATGTTTACGTTTATTTATATACTGAATTTACTGGGGATTTTTATTATTGACCAGACGGCAATGACCGTAGCGTACTTTATCAGCGCAGCATTGCTGCTTTCACCACTGCTTATAAATAAGATATTTGATCCTTCATCAAAGTGGATAAAATATCTTTATGTCATGCTGACAGACCTGTTTTTGTTTGTGGTAACAACAACGCTTACATACCATGTTGTTCTTATTTATGCATATCCTATAGCATTAGCCGGAATGTATTTCAATAAAAAGCTTATAAAAACGTCAACGATAGTTACTATTATTCTTACTATTTGCGGACAGTTCTGCGGTTTTTACCTGCAATGGCGTCCTGACTACAACTTCACGACTTTAAAAGGTCTGATTTTATACAGCATACTTCCAAGGACGCTGACCCTTATAAGCTTTGCGGCACTTTTGCAGTTTCTTACAAAAAGAACATCAAAGCTTCTGGAGGAGGAGGCTGAGAATTATGAACATCTTGCTTTGTACAACAGGGATATGATTTACGGATTTGCAACACTTGTAGAAAACAGAGATGAAAATACAGGCGGACACATTAAGAGAACGAGTATATATGTAA
>JALEVO010000141.1 GCA_022788225.1 Oscillospiraceae bacterium
GCCGGCGCTGCTGCTCACGCATTCTTGCTCTGGATTGTTTTAAAATATCCTCCTGGCTCGGAACCAGCTTTGAGTCACGCTCACGCTGATCCTGTTCATCGCATATCGCCCGTGCAAGCATTTCAGCATCTTTTTTGTCCATATTTTTATCCTCCCATTTTTAATTTCTTTCTGACGTTATTATATCATGGGTTATGAGGCATTTATGGTACACCGGAAACATTTCAAATAAATTCGCTGCGGTGTTTTTCAAAAAAGTCAAAGTACTTTCTGACGTTTTCCAGTTCGGTCCACTTACATGTCTGTACAGGTATAGTATCAAGATCATATATCAATGCGTCTTCCATAGACAGCAATACAGGTGAATGTGATGCAATAATAAACTGACAGCCAAAATGTCGTGCTGAATCAACAATAAATTGTCTTAGTTCCAGCTGAAAATCAATAGACAGACTGTTTTCGGGTTCATCCAGCAAATACAATGCATCTTCGGTAATATGTTCTACAAAATATTTCATAGCGCTTTCGCCGTTTGATTTCAATTCTGTATTTGCCATAAGACGCTCTTTGACAAACTGCTGTTCTGATTTATTTTTGGCGTCATAATCTTCCTTCCAGTCATCATATTCTTCTAAGTTTATCAGCTTTAATTTTTTGTATTTTCTATCCGTATATTCATTTATCAATTCGAGTCGACGAACATCTATGCCCTCATTTAAATATCTGACATTCAGCAGATAATCTGAAACATCATCGCTTGTCAATATCTGGCTGTGAGAGGGTATTTCATTACTGTCAAGTATGCATTCACCTACGTAATCCGAAAATAAATCAGTTTTACTAAATGCCGAATGTCGTACCACTTCGGCTTTTTCAGCTATGATATTTAGTAATGTGGATTTTCCCGAACTGTTTCCACCATAGAAAATTGTGATTGGAGCCAGTTCGATTTTATTTAGACCTTTCTGTGGAAAAATTTTAAATGGGTATAAACCATTATAAATTCTCCTTCTGAGACTTAAAAAATAGTCTACTTCCTTATTTTCTGTGGGTAAAATCAGCTCGTTAACATATTTCTTATACATGGTTTACTCCTTTTTGTTTAACTGCGTTTATGCCTACTAAGATACTATCATATATAATGGGACAATTTAGGGACACAAGCACTGCTTCAATAAAAAATGTACATACATTTGCTTATCTTGTTCTTTTTGTCATTACAGGTGTTTTTGTAATAAATATAGGCTTGTAACATTTTTCGTTTTATTTTGATTTTTCAATGGAGTACGTTCATTTTATACACCAAATATACAAATTAAACATTGACAGTGAATATAAAATCGTATATTATAAACATACAAGCATATTTTTGTAACATTTAAACAAGGAGGTATTCAGATGAATCTGAAAAAACTAACAGCAGCCTTTACGGCAACTGCTTTTATGCTGTCAACATTATCGTTTTTTCCAAAGGGGGATGTTTCGGCGGCAAGTGAATGTGTGATTGATACGTCCATCGAATATCAGACAATCAGAGGATTCGGCGGAATTAATCACCCCGAGTGGACAGGGCAGGACATGACAGAAGCGCAAAGACAGACTGCATTCGGAAACGGTGATGACGAACTGGGACTTACTGTATTGAGAGTGTTCGTTAATCCTGACAGTACTCAGTGGTACAAAGCACTTCCGACAGCACAAACCGCTACGAATATGGGAGTTACTGTTTTTGCATCTCCATGGGAACCTCCTTCGGATCTTACTGAATCAGGAGGCAGTAACGGCAAGCTTCATCTTCTAAGTTCAAATTATGCTGCCTACGCACAGCATCTCAATGATTTTGGTACTTACATGAAAAATAATGACGTTGATCTTTATGCAATATCTGTTCAGAATGAACCGGATTATGCTTCTGAATGGACTTACTGGTCAACTGATGAAACAACTGATTTTATTGCAAACTACGGTGATAAGATAACAAGTACAAGACTTATGTCCCCTGAGTCTTTCCAGTATGCACCTGTAACAGCTTCATGGGTACCGGACGGCGGAAAGAAATTTTATCAAAAGATACTGAATAACAGCAAGGCTATGGCAAACTGTGATTTGTTCGGTACTCATTTTTATGGTACTCAGAGAGACTGGATGGATTATCCTGAACTTGAAAACTGCGGCAAGGAAATCTGGATGACAGAAGTATATGTTCCAAACAGTGATGCAAATTCCGCTAATAATTATCCTGAGGCTATACAGGTTTCGGAAAATATTCACAACGCTATGGTTGTGGGAAATATGAGTGCCTATACATGGTGGTATATCCGCAGAAGTTATGGTTTAATGACCGAAGATGGTAAAATAAGCAAGCGTGGTTACTGTATGGCACAGTATTCCAAGTATGTTCGTCCTGGTGATGTACGTATAGATGCAACTGAACAGCCTGCAGACGATGTGTATGTATCTGCCTACAAGGGAGACGACAATCAGGTAACTATCGTTGCAATAAACAAAGGCTCTGAGGGTTATGCACAGCAGTTTTCTGTAAGTTCTGATTCACAGATTACGGATATTGACCGTTACAGAACATCAAGCACAGAAAATATTGCTGAAACAGAAAATTTAGCGTATAGTGACAACAGTTTCTGGGCACAGCTCCCGGCGGAGAGTGTTTCCACATTTGTTGTAACTCTTGCTGATAAGCCGGTTGAACCTGATGAAAACGGTTACTATTTCCACGATACCTTTGAAACTGACAATTGCAGCTGGGAACCACACGGCTCATCCGAACTGCTCCTCAGCGGAAGATCTCCTTATAAGGGCAGCGAAGCGCTTCTTGTTCAGAGCAGAACAAATTCATGGTGTGGCACACAAAAAGCCTTGAATTCTGCATTCATAGCTGGTCAGGAATACAGTTTCAGTGTATGTGCTGAATATCTTGACGGTGACGCTGATACTCAGAATATGGCTCTCACTCTGCAATATACGGATTCAAGCGGTGATACCAAATATTCACGAATTGCCTCTGCCACAGCAGTAAAGGGAAATTATGTTCAGCTTTCAAATACCAATTTCAAGCTGCCGGAAGACGGAAAAGATTTTATAATTTATATTGAAACTGAAAGCGGAACTGATAATTTTTATATTGATGAAGCTATCGGCGCTGTTGCCGGAACGGAAATAGAAGGACCGGAACCACCAGTAACAACAACTACCACACCAACTACCACTACCACGACTACAACTACAACTACGACTACAACTGTAATAACTACAACAACTAAACCGGTTACGACTGTAACAACAACTACTGCACCAGTAACAACAACCACTACTATACCGACAACAACTGTGACAACAACTACAACTTCAGTTACAACAAATCCCGTTACAGAAATTGAAGGCGATGTAAACAGTGACGGAATATTAAACGTTGCTGACATTGTTATGCTGCAGAAATGGCTGATTGCTTTACCTGATGCAAAGCTAACCAACTGGAAAGCAGCAGATCTGAATAATGATAAAATAATCAATGTTTTTGATTTATCACTTATGCGACGTATGCTGATTGAGTAAAAAATAATGCACCCTGTTCAGGCACGGACAATCTATCCATAGTCTGACAGGGTGCATTTTAATGAAACTATACCAACAAATTCAAAGAGTGCCATTCTCCTATAGTAATCAACGGAGAGTGACACTCTTTCTTCTTTTAATAATTATCATCTGCAACATTTTCTATGGATTATGTAACAGGCTATGAAACCAAAACAGAGCTGTTGCACTTCTTTGCTGGTGCAGCAGCTCTTTTCAGATTAATTCAATAATATCAGTTCTTATCAGCCTTGAAAATATATCTGAGATAGTTGTAGAAATGAGGCTGAACACTTGAAGCGTCATGACCGCCTGTTGTGACATAATGCCAAACATGGTCAACTCCGTTGGTTGTCAGAATGTTATGATATGCCGACGGCTGACTGCCTACTGTTCCGTCCTGTCCGCCGCCAGTAATCATAAGGAGATAAGGATTGTTATATGCAGGTTTCAGCTGACTTTCCTGAAGCTGTCCGGGATGCATACTCAGATCTGCTCCGGGAGTCAGACCAGGTGCAGGACAGGCAGCACCCACGTATGCAAACAGGTCTGAACGTGTAAGTCCAATAAAGAGTGATTCACGTCCTCCCATTGAGAAACCTGTTATAGCTGTATTTTCACGACCTGTTTTAACAGAAAAATTACTGTTTATATATGGCATAAGATCTGTTACAAGGTCATTGATAAAGTTATCATAATTCAGTGAATTTGCAAGGTCAAGTCCGCTGCAGGCCTCCTGAGTTTTGCTGGTGTAGATGTACGGGAATACAACAATCATTTTTTCAGCACGGTCGTCATAGTTGAGATTACCAAGCATATTGCGTACCTGTCCCATTGCTGCCAGCGAATCCTCTGTTTCCCAATATCCGTGCAAAGCGTACAATACAGGATATGTTTCATTTGTATTATATCCCGGAGGAAGCAGAACATTTACGTTAGTCATTCTCTCTCTTGTAGTGGAGTAATACTGGTATTTTGTCAATGTGCCGTATGTTACAAAATCATACTCCTCTGTACAGCCCTGCTCTGCGTATTCTGAAATATTGTTTCTTACATTTTCCATATATGCCACTGTGTCCACTTCTGTATTTGTTGGTGTTTCAGGTTCTTCCGGCTTGTTCACAGGAAATTCTGTGATTTTTTTAAGGAGAAAATTCTGAATCAGCTGAATATCTGTACTGTCAGTAACAGTACTCTGGTCAACATCAGCGGCAATCTGGGCTGCTGTGCTGCCGAATCCGTTTAAAACGCCTTTCTTTGCCATGCATAGGTCATATACATTTACAACCCCGTCAAAATTTACGTCACCGAGAATAATATCCTTTGATTCACCGGCGCCAAGTATCGTTGTTCCGCCGACTGCACCGATTGCCTCGTCAATGTAGAAATTATTTGTTGTTTCAGCAGTTTCCACATAAAGCTGCAATCCGGAGGCTCCGGACGGAATCATATAATTTCTGTTTGCAAGCTGAATCCATTCGCCCTTGATTCCTGTACCTTCTGCTATTGTAGAATACTGTGTATCACCGTTTGCATCTGTGTACTGAAGTTTTAAATAGAATTTATCAGTTGTATCACCGTCAAAGTATGTAACATTTACACTGAAACTGTATTCATTTCCCGGAACAAAAGCCTTTGTATTCAGCGTCTTGTATGCGCCGTTCCATGCAGCTGTTCTGTTCTGAACAAGCAGTGCCTCACTGCCTACATAGGCTGTTCTTCCGCTTGTCATTATGCTTGAAGAACCTCTTGCATTCCATGAACAGGTATCACCTTCAAAGCCGTCAGCAAAATACCAGCCGTATTCGTTTGGCTCGATAGGTCCGTCAACGTCTGTTCCGTCGCCCCATTGAGACTGCGGAATCATAGAAGTAAGGGTTGTATAAGCAAGTTTAGGCTGATTGTTCTTGTCGTAAAGCAGTGCGTCACTGCCTGCACTGAGCCATGAATTGGCATCGTTCGGACCCCATATACATACCGCCGTTACCTTACCATTATATGTTCCGCTTGTGTTAACGTCCATAGCATGCTGGAATATAGCCTTATATTTGTCAGCCTGCTGCTGAAGTGTATATGTTCCATTATCAAGGCTTATGTCAAGTTCTGTAACCTGTACATCACAGCCGATTGAAAGATATTTATCCATTGCTGTTATGTATGAATCAGTACCGGCAAAACCAGTTGCATTTGCCGGAACGTGTGACTGCATTCCTACACCGTCAAGAAGTCCTTTTTCATAGAGAGATTTACACATATTATAAATTGCGTCTCTCTTGTGATCCCAGTACTCATTGTAGTCGTTGTAGTAAAGGTCACAGCCCTCAGGAGCGTATTTTCTTGCATAGTTGAACGCTTTCTCTACGAAACTATTGTCGCCGTAAACCTGTACCCACGCTGATTTGCCGCCCTCAGTCTTGCCGTCACC
>JALEVO010000030.1 GCA_022788225.1 Oscillospiraceae bacterium
TCCTCGGACATTCCACTATTGCGCATTTTTTCTGATTTCATTATAGCATAGTAATATTCAAACTGCAACTAAAAATGTTACATTTACCAAATTATTACTATAGTTGACTTAGCCCCATAAGGGGCTGGCACTGTGACGAACGTCAGTGAGGAACAGGGACATTGCTGCACGCAGTGCCACTGCCCGTGCAGGGTATTTATTTATTTCATTTAAAAAAATTATTTTCTTTAGTGACTACGAATCTTCTGAATCAATTGCTCAGTATGCAAACAGGCGTATGCATTCCGCATACGCCTGCAATTTTGATTCACTTTCAGGTAGATTGGTTATTGAATTGTAAAACCAAATCAATGTTTCCTTAGTCGTTCAGATTACCTTCATCCACTCCGCCTGATGTAGTAATCACGTCCTCTGTTTCAAAAACTGTGATTTCCATTTCAGCCTTAATATATTTTTCCATGTTTTTCACCTCACTTTTTCAGATTAAAACTCCAGTTATTCTCCAAGACTTGTTTCAGTAACATCACCAAATACAGTCTTGGTTTCTCCATTGGAATTTTTATATACTAAGTATGCTCTCACATACCAGGTATCTTCTGCAGAAACATTTGATTTTGTCCATGTCAATCTTGCTGAACTTTTTGTTGATGTCATTCCACGGACAAATGTTCCGTCTGATGTTTGGGTATTAGCTGTGCCGAAATCAGTTTCTGTGCCCGGATCCGAACCGTTTTTGGCAACTACTCCGGCATAGATAATTTCACAGCCTTCCGGTACATTGCAGAATGACACAAATGAAAGCTTATTGTTAACGGTATCCTTTGTTACGTTCTCGATTATCGCTGTACCAAGCTTTTCTACTGCCACTTCTGAATACTGAGCTGTAAAACTGCGGTTTTTCGATACAATAAAGGAGTAATTTTCATTGTAGGAAACTATTGTATTTGTTTCATTGTCAAGCCAGCCTGCAAATTCTTTTCCATCAACAGTATCTGCGCTGATAGTTAAGATTTTTCCATTGTAATATGTTCCCGAACCGGTTCCGTTTTCAACTGATACTTCATACTGATAATCGAATATCTCTTTAATAAGTTCACCATATACTGTATGCTGTACCCCGTTGTTATCCTCATACACAAGATATGCTCTGATATACCATGTTTCACCATAAGAAATACTGGATTTAGTCCATGTAAGGCTTGTAGCTAACTTGGAAGTAGTCATACCTCTTACAAAAACGCTGCCAACTTTCGTGTTAACTGTTCCGTAATCTGTTGATGTTCCTGGATCCATTTCGTTGCTTGCAAGTAAACCAGCATAAACGATTTTAAAGCCCTCCGGCACGTCAGCAACGGAATTTACAATCATTTTGTGATTTTCTAGATCCTCTGTTACACTGTTAATGTAAACCTTTCCGACTTTTTCAATTTCTTGTTCCGAGTAAACAGCTGTGATAGTCTTATCAGAAGTTACAATAAAAGAGTAAACCGCATTGTATGAAAGAATTTTTCCGTCAGCGTCCTGCCAGTATGCAAAAACCTTACCGCTTTCTGCTGCGTCCGCTGTTACAGTAACAGCATTGCCGTGCTTTGTTACGCCTTTTGTAAGACTGCCGTTTATTATGGTTATTGTATGAAGCTGTTTTCCACCGCAGAGTGTGCATATACCATTTTTGTATGTACAGTCCTCTGTTACTGTGTCACTGCATCTTTTGCAGACTTTACTATGCTGTGCATTTTCAAGCTCTGTGTATTCATAATCATGACCAATAGGGTCGAATTCTATTGACTGACAGTCATCGCAGTACTTACAATATTTTGAAATAGCACCGTTTGTTGTACAGCCGGGGAATGTTGAAAGTTTCCATGTGCCATAATGGTGTTCTGAATCTTCACGCAATCCCTCGGAAGAATTGGAATAGTTCATTTCAGTATCACCGCAGTTAATGTAACCGCCGTAAACCTTTTCTCCGCCTAAAACAGGGAAATTCTGCTTGTTTTCGCCTGTGAGTGTCTGTCCCCATACTTCCGGAATTGTTCCGTTTACTGCTGTCTGACCGCTCTGGAGGAGATAAGCTACCTCGCCGCTTGTGAACTGGGTTGTTTCTTTGCCGAGGACATTTTCAGAAACAGTGCCCATATTATTGCCGACAGCATTTCCATTATAAACTTTACTGTCAAAATAGCAGTTTGTGATTGTGCCTGAATTATTAGTTCCGCACACGCCGCCGACACTGCTTGAACCGCTGACTGCTCCTGTGTTATAGCAATTTGTGATTGTGTCGAAATTATATCCGCACACGCCGCCGACATCGCTTGAACCGCTGACTTTGCCAGTGTTATAGCAGTTTGTGATTTCGCCGTAATTATTATATCCGCACACGCCGCCGGCGCTGCTGCTCACGCATTCTTGCTCTGGATTGTTTTAAAATATCCTCCTGGCTCGGAACCAGCTTTGAGTCACGCTCACGCTGATCCTGTTCATCGCATATCGCCCGTGCAAGCATTTCAGCATCTTTTTTGTCCA
>JALEVO010000088.1 GCA_022788225.1 Oscillospiraceae bacterium
AATATCGCCTGCCTGAATACCAGCCTGATCAGCGGCACCGTTAGGTGTTACGGATCTTACATAAACACCCATAGGCATATTGTAAAGGGATGCTGTGTATTCGTCAACATCGCTTACGCTTATACCGATCTGTGGCCTGCCTGTAACATAGCCGTAGTTAATGAGATCGTCAATGATAGTCTGAGCCTGTGTCATCGGGATAGCAAATCCAAGTCCTTCAACAGAGGCACCGCTTGTTGAATATGTGGAGGACATTTTTGCAGAGTTGATACCGATTACCTGACCGTAGCTGTTTACAAGCGGTCCGCCGGAGTTACCTGAGTTGATGGCAGCGTCTGTCTGGATAAGGCTCATGCTCTTGTCATTGATTGTTATTTCACGGTTAAGTGCTGAAACGATACCGCAGGTTACAGAACCGAAAAGTTCAAAGCCAAGGGGGTTGCCGATAGCAATAACCAGTTCGCCTACCTGTAAATCGTCACTGCTGCCGAATTCTGCGGCTGTAAGACCGGTTGCGTCAACCTTTAAAACTGCAATATCAGTGTCAACGTCATAGCCCTTTATAGTTGCTTCATATTCTGTTTTGTCAGAGAGAAGGACTGAAACTGAGCTTGCAAGACCGTAGCCGTATTCAGTATCATTGATAACGTGAGCGTTTGTGATGATGTAGCCGTCTGTTGTCATAATGATACCTGTTCCTGTTGCAGTTGCCGGCTGTGTCTGAGTCTGCTGCTGACCAAAGAACCAGCCGCTTGCAGAATTGCCGCCGGTGGTTGTAAACTCAGAGGAAATTCCAACAACTGCCGGCATAACTTTGTCAACAGCTTCCGGTATAGTCAGACCGTCTGATCTTGCCGCAAGCTGAAGCCAGCTTTTTTCCTCTCCCTTTGAAGAAGCTGCTGATGCAGCGACTGAAGAATCGTCTTTGCTGCTGTCATCATCTGCCTGTTCGCTGTTTGCAGACTTTGTGAAGAAACCGTCAAGAACATCGTTCTGGTCGATGTATCTGTAAGCCTGAATTGAACCAGCGGAAATAATTCCTGCGCAGACTGCAAAGGCAACGACCTTTCTGAAAACGTGCTTTTTCTTTTTCGGCGGTTCATCGTAACCGAATGATGGCTCCGGATTGTTTCCGGCATAATTATAGCTGAATGAACTCTGTGTGTTCTGTTCGCTCTGGAAATTATCTTCCGGACGATTGAAATTATTTTCTGACATATATAAAACATCCTTTCTGTGTTAGCTGTGTTTGTTTTTTGTTTATAATTATATTATACTTTTTTGTGTGAAAATTATATGATAACATACAGAAAAAAATGTAAAAGGGATGTGCTTGAAAATGGTACGAAAATTAATGGTAATTCCGGGATTGAGATGAATGTTTTTTCTTGTGCAGTTCCATAGCCAATATATAAATAATCAGACGTGCGGAAAAAACGATTAAAATAAGTAATCCGAATAATATAGTTTCTGTTGAATATGCAAATCCTAAAAATATTAACACTCCTATAACGGCATGAAGTCCCTCATATATCAGATATGCTGCTTTGTATTTTACTGACAAAGCAGTGAACGCCGTCACAAGGCAGGAGCAAACAACGGGAGCTTTAATGGTGTTCAGCAGCGTAACTTCGTGATATTTTAACTGCATAACTGTAAGTTCATCATCTGACATGATTAACAGAAAAAAACAGATACACAAAGTTTCAATACCAAGAAGAATGCACATTATGTGGCGCAGGGTTACTTCAAAATCAGTCTGGTTACTCATGCTGCTCTCCGTTCTGCGTTACAGGACAATATCCTGCAAGCCTTATGATTTCCTGTCCCTCGTCTGTGAGAAGATAGTCACGCAGTTCTTTCATTTTTTCAGGGCATCCGTCTGTCAGTACCGCATAATACGAAGTCGTAAACGGATAGGAATGGTTTATCAGATTTTCGTTGGAGGGAGATATTCCGTCAATGTTCAGCACTTTAATATTTTCGTTTTTATACAAATTATTTATGTAGTAGTAATATGTGTACCCTATGCTGTTTTCACGGTTCTGGTATTCGCCGATTCTTTCAACAAGCTCAGCCATACCTGTTTCAACTCTGTACCCAACGGCAGGCTCCATAAGCTGAACATCTTTCATAACAAGCTGTTCCATGGCAGTCTGACTGCCGGAATCTCTTTCACGCTGATAAGGTATTATTTCAGCGTCGTTTCCCCCGACCTCTTTCCAGTTGGTTATCTCACCTGAATATATTTTCTGAACCTGTTCTACAGTAAGGCTGTCTATCGGATTGTCCTTATGAGTGATGAATACAAAGCCGTCCATTGCAATTGGCTTTACGTCAAGTGAAACTCCTGCTTCTTCTGCCATCTGAAGCTCGTTTACAGACGGTTCAGTTGCAAAAATCAGATGTTTTTCAAATATGTTTCCATAATTTTGGGGATTGCGCTTTGTATAAATAAGATTCCGGTAAGCGTAATGGGTTGTGTGATGGTCAATAAACCCGGAAATATTTTCATCTGTTGCATCACAGAACTGACGTGCAAGTTCGGCAGTAACAGGAATGGTTGCAGTTGAACCGTCGATTTTAAGAAGGTCGTTCTGGGTTAGGGAGATTTGTCCGGTTTCGATTTTTTCCCAGTTATCCGGACGTGTCAGCATTACATTTATGTTGCCCGAGATTTTATCGGTTTCCATTTCAGAGCCGTTAAAGTAAATAACTGCCATGCGGATAAAATATGCTGCAATCATAAGAATGCAAAGCAGCACAATTAAAATTGCAATGTATGCAGGGATATTTTTCTTCTGGAATTTAAATTTCATTGGTTTCTCCTTAATCTCCCTTAATACTGATATTCACCCCGTTGACCTCAACACTCTCGTCCGCACGAATCATAATATACTTGACACCGTCAATTATCTTTGTCTGCACAAGGTCCTTTCGTTCCGGATTTACCTTGATAGTCACGTCAGGGGTTGATACTTCAAACTTTTTTACATCAACAATATTTTTCGGACTAAGCTGCATATCAGCACCGAACTCGCTGTCATACTTTTCCACAAAGGTGTTTATATGCTCTTCGTCAACCCCGCAGTATTCCAGAACGTCCGTAATATTTCTCTTGGACAGAACAAGGGGTTCTTCCTCTTTGTTTGCCTTGTGCTCCTCAACCATTGCTGAAATCTGTTCGTGAACAGTCTGCACGACTTCAAAGCTGCATTCCTCTGAAACAGCCTCTTCAAGAATCGAATTGAAAATCTCTTTCTGCGCCTGTGCCGGCATGGGTATGTCAGAATTGAATATCTCAGCCACAAATTCCTCGTGATTGTCAGAGCTGTCCTTTGAGTAGTAAAGGGCATTGTAAATGTTCGACTGGCGGTAGTCAAATGCCGGAAACATAAAGCCGATTTCGGGGTTGCTTATAATCCAGTCGGTCTTGATGTTCTTAAACTCGTTTTCGTTTACTGAATAGCTTAAAGCCGGCTTTGTCATCTTGACCGGACAGATACTGCAAAGCACATACTTAAACACTTCCGCCGAATCCTCCAGCTTTACCTCATCTTTGGAATATGACGGGACGTCATAGCTGTCAAGGGTGAGCAGTATCAGATATTTCCCCTCAATGACAAGTGAACGGATAATTTTCTGATAAAGCTCCGCCACAGCCTCGTCGTCATCAAGCCCAGAGTCTTTCAATTTCATGAGAAGATTGTGTTCGTCACTGTCTATTACCTGCTCATTGGTAAACTCAATGTCGATAAGATTTTTCCCAAGAGTTCCGGAAAGAGTCTTTTTGATGATTGCAAGAATTTCCTCGGACTCGTCCTTTGGCATTGTACCGAAAAACTGGTTGAAATCCGATATAATATCCTTGTTCTCGTTCACATAACACCCTCTTATGCACTTGATATTTGTCTTGTCAATATTAAAACGTCTGCGTATTTCTGCAACTTCTTTTTCTGTCATTGTTTTCACTCCATAAGTTCGTAAATTTTCTGCTTTTTCTTCATAAGCTCGTCAAAGCGGTTTATGTATTCATAAGGAAACTTGTAATTGTGAATCCTGGTTATTTTGCCGTCCGGCTGGACTATTTTTGTTGACGCCGCACAGCCTGCGCCGAGAATTGTCTGTGTTTCGTCCATTATGAAAATGTTGTAAAGACTTTCTCTGCCTTTCTTTGCAAAACCAATGTTTTCAAGATTTTCCACCGTGTTTTTCTGACGGTAAAGGTAGTAGGGGAGATATCCGTTTTCCGGCAGTCTTTTAATGCTTTCGTCGAGCATTTCAGCCGCAGGTGCTTTGGCAAACCTGGACTGATTTTTCTCGTAAAGACTTGCCGAACGCTTTATTGTGAGAGTATGGACTGTTATGCTTTCGGGTTCAAGAGCCATGATACGGTCAAGGGTACTGTGAAAACTTTCGGGGGTATCTCCGGGCAGTCCGGCAATCAAATCCATGTTGATGTTGTCAAATCCCTCTTCTCTTGCGGTCAGAAAGGCATTTATGGTGTCCTCAGCGGTGTGGTTTCTGCCGATTATTTTCAGTACCTCATTGTTAAGAGTCTGGGGATTTACAGAAATTCTGTCCGCACCGGCAGCCTTTATAACTCTCAGCTTTTCCCGTGTGATAGTGTCAGCACGTCCAGCCTCGACGTTGTATTCCCTTACAGCCGACATATCAATATTTTCAGCAAGTGCATCTGTTACCTGCTTAAGCTGTTGGGCGGTAATTGACGTAGGAGTACCGCCGCCGATATAGACTGTATCAATTTTTAGGTCAAGGTCTTTTATGAGCTCGCCTGTTATGGCAATTTCACGGCAGAGATAGTCAATATAGTCGGGTATCAGCTTGTATGCACTTTCCATTGAATGGGAAACGAAAGAGCAGTAGCTGCACCTTGTAGGACAGAAAGGTATTGAAATATAAAGGCTGACTGTCTTCTGGGAGTAACCGCCAATAAGTGGTATCTGGTTCACGGCAGTCATATAAGCAAGTTCAAGACGCTTGTCAGACACCATGAACCTGTCTTTCAGCGCATTGAAGGACTGCTCCTTGTTCATTCCCGAATTTATCAGGTCAGCCATTCTCTTGACCGGGCGAATACCCGTCATAAGTCCCCAAGGGGGAGTAATTCCGGTAAGAGCCTGTAAGCACAGGTAAACAAGACGGCAAAGCTCATGTTCACAGTTCTGTCTGTCTGCAAGGGTGTTTTCAAGGTGTGCGGCTTTGCGTTTGTATCTGTTGTCAATACGGCAGTAGGCGTATAAATATGTGTATTCCTTTCCGGTTTTAAGGCGTGTCATAACCATGTCGCCGTCAGTATCAGTTATATCATAATGAAAGGTGAATCGTGACGGTACAAAAAGCTTTACTGTTGCTTCTGTCTCATATTTGAAATCGTTTCCGCTAAATAAGATCTTCATAGGGATTTTCCTTCATGTATGGGTTGTTTCGCTTTTCAAAGCCGAGAGTTGAGGATTCGTTGTGACCGGGGTATACTTTTAAATCCTCTTCAATTTTTGCAAGTCTTAGAAGTGACTGGTGCATTTCAACCGGACTTCCTCCCGGAAAATCTGTTCTGCCCATGGACAGTGCAAAAAGCGTATCACCGGTAAATACGCAGTCGCCGCAGAAATAGCAGACGCCGCCTTTTGTATGACCGGGCGTGTTGATAACGCTGATAGTCAGCTCGTCCAGTTCGATTTTGTCCCCCTCTTCCAGAGTGCTGAACTTGTCAACCGGTTCAAAGGGTGCATCACTTATATAGTCGGCGAGAGAGTCGATTCGGCTTGTGAGCATATGTGCGTCTTTGCTGTGGATAAAGACCTCTGCACCTGTGTCCTTTACGGCTTGATCAACACCGCCGAAGTGGTCGTAGTGACCGTGAGTGAGAAGTATTTTTTTCAGTGAAAGACCGTTTTCGTCAAGCAGTGTCTTTAGTTTTTCGTAGCTTCCGCCAATGTCGACTGCAATGGCATTTTTGTTTTCGGTTTCTATTACATAGCAGTTTACTGCAAGAGGACCGAGCATAATATGATGAAGTTTCATAAATTTCTCCTTAATTGTTTTTTCAATATATTCCGATTATATCACAATTTTGTTTTACGGTCAATCAGACTGTATAATTTTGCATAATACGATAATACTAATTTTGTATTAAGAAACGGAGGTAAAGCAATGAACATGAATTTATCGGAAAGTCAGACTAAAGTAAATTTACTGAGAGCATTTGCCGGAGAAAGTCAGGCGAGAAACAGATACACTTTTGCGGCGGAGCAGGCAAAGCAGGAAAATCTGCCGGTGGTGGAAATGGTATTTAAGTTTACCGCCAATCAGGAGCTTGCCCATGCAAAGGTATTTTACGATTTTCTCAAAGAGATGACCGGAAAGAACATCACCATTGACGGCAGTTATCCTGTTGACATTTACGGTACGACCCTTGAACTTCTGCGTTCTTCACAGCATAACGAATTTGAGGAATTTGAACCGGTTTATCCGGATTTCGGAAAGATTGCCGCACAGGAGGGTTTCCAGCAGATAGGCACAAAATTCAATCAGATTGCAAAAATTGAAAAAACTCACGGCGAGCGTTTCGGTATGTTTGCAGACTGGCTGGAGCAGGGAAAGCTGTTTGTTTCTGACGTGGAGGAGGAGTGGATGTGCTTAAACTGCGGATATGTCCACAAAAGCTCCGAGGCGCCTAAATCGTGTCCTGTATGTAATCATCCGCAAGGATATTTTATCCGTCTTGCACTTGCGCCGTTCACAAGTAAATAATTGAGGTGTAAAAAATGGGAATAAAAATTGAAAAAGTAAGAGGTTATGAAATTCTGGATTCAAGGGGAAATCCGACTGTCAAGGCAGAGGTAATGCTTTCGGACGGCTGTGTGGGTATTGCAAGCATCCCGTCGGGAGCGTCAACGGGTATCAACGAAGCTGTCGAACTGCGTGACGGCAATGAGGGGAGGTTTGGCGGCAACGGCGTAACAAAAGCGGTAAACAATGTTAATATTGAGATATGCAAGGCTGTTACTTCGGCAAATACCATTGATCAGGGGCGTATTGACAGCCTTATGATAAACCTTGACGGTACAGACAACAAAAGTCGGCTTGGTGCTAACGCAATTTTAGCGGTATCGCTTGCACTTGCAAAGGCGGCGGCATCACACTACAGAATGCCCCTTTACAAGTATATCGGCGGCGTTTCTGCAAACATTATGCCTGTCCCCATGATGAATATTTTAAACGGCGGTGCTCATGCGGCAAACAACATTGATATACAGGAATTTATGATAATGCCGGTGGGGGCGGATACCTTTGCGGAGTCGCTGAGAATGGGTACTGAGGTATATCACAGTCTGAAAGCTGTTCTTAAAAAGAAAGGACTGTCCACAGCTGTGGGCGACGAGGGCGGTTTTGCCCCTGACCTTTCATCGGAGGAAGAGGCAATTGAGTGCATTATCGAGGCAATCGAAAAGGCTGGGTACAATACGGACAAAATAAAAATTGCTCTTGACGCCGCAAGCAGTGAGTGGTATAAGGACGGAAGATATTATCTTCCGAAAAGAGGCGTTTCCTACGAAACCAAGGAACTTATTTACTACTGGGAAAAGCTTGCGGAGAAGTACCCCATAATATCGATTGAGGACCCTCTCGGCGAGGAGGATTGGAGCGGCTGGACTGAAATCACTTCATCACTTGGTAAAAAGATACAGCTTGTGGGGGACGACCTGTTTGTTACCAACAGCACATATCTTGAGCGTGGAATAAAGGAAAATGCGGCGAATGCTATTCTAATAAAGCTTAACCAGATAGGAACTCTTACAGAAACCCTTGACGCTATTAAAAAGGCACATTCTGCCGGTTACAAGGCAATAATTTCACACCGTTCCGGCGAAACA
>JALEVO010000125.1 GCA_022788225.1 Oscillospiraceae bacterium
TGCGGCTGTTAACCGCAGGGTCGTTGGTTCGAGTCCAACTTGGGGAGCCAAACTTCCGTTAAAGTGACCATATTGAAAAGGAATGAGAGCAACGTTTGCAAAGCTCTATTCTACGTTGTTTTAGCTGATTTTCGTCAGACAAATCAACATTCAGTGGTCGCTTTAATTTTTTGCCCAAAATAGTAAATATAGGGTGTTTTTAACTCCCGTAGCTTATGAACTATAAAATGTTCGTAAGTTACGGGAGTTTTTTTGTTGTCCAAAAGACGATTTTAGGCAGATGGACAGGATTTTCAACAACAGCCCGGGAAAATATGCTGTAAAACAGTAATTTTTGTGCAAGCATACAATCTTTTGTGAGAAATTTCGTCAGATATTACAAGAAAGCAGGAGAGATAATGCAAGACTATTCGATAAATGAACTAATAGAAAAAATCAGTGCCGATACCATCATTATACCAAAGAGCGTAGCTTTTCGGAAAGATGTGTATGAGGAGAGCAAGACCTTATTCGGAGTGGTTTTTACCGAATGTGTAAACGATCTGAGGTCATACGGCAGCTTTATTGACGGAAAAACTGTCGGGAAGATGATGAAAGATTATGTAATGGACATGACCATACCCGACATACAGTGCGAGTGTCTGTGTTCGCCAACAATGGCTTCGGCTGCAAGGAGTGAAACGGTTATGCTCATCAACAAGACCAATCTCCTTGAGTGCCTTCGGGAAAGTCAGGTGATCTGATATGCAATATCTCATAACGCCTTTGCTTGAGGTGCTTAATCCGACCAATACAGTTTCACGAAACAGGCTGCTGTCCTTTGCGATAGGCAATATGGAAGCCGAAATATATAACTGCCTTATCGCTAAGCACGTCTATTACAACAATCAGGGCAAGCTCCATGAAGGCGGCTGGTTCTATTCGACTGTAAAAGACTTGCATTTAAGCAGTGGTTATGCCGAAGATGCACAAAAGACCGCTATCAGGCATCTCATCAAACATGGTTTGATTGAATCTGAGCTGAAAGGGCTGCCTGCCAAAAGGTATTTCAAAATTATTCCCGATGTGGAGAAGCTGACCTCGCTCATTGAATCGGGTCAAGAGGTACAAGATGCCATTGCGCAGCGTTACGATGACGATCTTGAAAAGCGTAGCAAGCGGCGCAAGAACAAAAAGAAAGGTATTATTGAAATTACAGCAGAGGAAACATCTCCGGAAGCTGTAAAGGAGACAGCTACTGATTCCGTTCAGTCTGTTGCTGCTTCACAGGACGTTGTTCCCGATGAAAGCACTCCCGTAAGTGATCGGGATTCCTGCAATGATACAGAAGAAAATATGTCCGAGGCTGTAACGAACCTGCACCTCTCTGCAGGCGTTGATGATTCCGATTCTGTTCGGGTCATCGGTAACAGCGGTGATATATGCTCCGAAACGGATTTTTGCGCCCAAAATCCTTGTTCCGTCGGGTACGGGGGAACAAGCTCACCCGCAGCCCCGAGGGAAACTAAAGATAATAAAAACCAAAGTGATTTTTTAATAAATCCTTCTTTCCTTCCTTCTGCGCCCGAGGAAAATTTTTCGGAGGACGGAATTGAAGGACAGGCGGCAGTAAAAGAATTATCATTTCTTGAAATCCTTGCGGCTATGGGGCTTGACCTTGAGGACTGGTATTTTTTCTACTCCCGGGATCCCACATCGGAGAAAGACTTGCTGTATGTGGATGAGGTGAATCGCAGAACGAAAACTCTGCATATACCCGAGGATTTTCGAAGGGACAAAAATGCAGTTATGACTGCTTTGCGGTTCCTTGCGGCATACGGGAACTATGCCTATGATGACGATGTGAAGCCGACGAGCATAAAGCCATTTCTGGACATCACGCTGAAAATTCTATGTGAGCTGATTATGGCTGACAGCTTTACTCACAACGGTCGTACTGTCGGTTATGCAGAGGTACTTGAAACGCTGAATGAGCTGATACGGGAAGATTATCTGTACGATTTTATTCTGAATTTTCAGGCAGAATGGAACAAGATCCTTCGGGAGGACGGCGCAAAGGGAAATCAGATACGCAACAGCTCTGCTTATATGAAAAGCTGCTTGTGGGACTGGCTGAAGCGGTGGAAGATCGAGGAGTATAATCTGCTGGCAAGTCTGGAGTAAAAAATCACAGCACCCGTTATGAGTGCTGTGAAATGAAATCTGCTCGATAAATTGGAATTTGTATTACTGTTTTTAAAGCGATTCAAGAAGTAAGGTCGCCTTATTTGCAACTCTTCCTTTAATAGCAGAAACTGTATCTTCAACTGAAAGTTGCGTTGTGTCCAAAGTATTTTTCTCGTATGCCCCTAAATTACCAAATTGCTCCCACATGGTTTCTACTAATTCAATATTAGTTTCTCTATCTAATTTTGAGCGTTCAATCGCCCGCTTCATGGTTTCTTCCTTATCAGCCCTCAAAACGATATAGTGAACTTCATAGCCCTCTCGTACAATGTTTAACCACGGCTCTAAAAACCACGGACCGATAATACCATCTACAATCACATCATATCCTCCACGGACATAACGCTTTGCGGCTTCTAAAAAAGCCTCAATCACAATTAGATTTTGCTCATTAGATTCCGGCAAATGTGGAGGGATTGCCCCTTTGCTAAGATAATGGTAAAAATCATCCGTGTGCATATGCACAGATTTTTCCATAGTGGATTCTTTTGCAACAATAGCTGATGTTGTGGTTTTTCCCGTTCCTGGTGCGCCAGTAATTACAATGATTCTTCCATTCTCCACTTATTTTTATCCTTTCAAATTACGATTTGTCGAGCACTTGACTACCCGATATAGTCCATTATACCACAATCAACCCAGAATTACAAGCAAATAATATTCCGAAAGGGTGACAGCAATCATGAAAATCCTTATCCGAGAAAACCTTCAAACAAAAGAAATAAATATTTACGGCACAGACGGAAAACTGCATACCGGGGAATTTTTCGACAAATACTTTTCCGATACGGGCGGTGCATATCCGACACTCCCTTATGAACGAGAAGAATTTCAGACTGATGCAGAGTGGACTATCATAACCGAAACGGACTTCCGTCAGCTTGCGAATATCATTTCCGTTATTCAGAAGGCTATTGATGATGTCAACGAGCTGCTGATCGGCGGAGAGAACGCCGGGGAGTTTGTATTTCAATCGGAATGTTTTCTTATATGAAGGGAGGTCACAAAATGCTCTATTCCGAGGAACAGATACAGCGAGCCAATGAGCGGAGCATATCCGAATACTTTCGTCAGGCGGGGTACTCCTGCAAGCGTGTCGGATACGTTGCAGAAAGAGGTCTTTGAACGTCTTGCAGATATGTTTCCCGAAATTATGGAAGGGGACAGTGAGTACATAAAGTACAATGTTCCCGGCATGGAAGATCTTCACGTTGAAATGAATGGCGATGTTCTTACCATTTGTCAGACCTATGAGCAGAACGGTGATCTTATGTATGACCCGAGAATTGACCTGAAGGTTGATTATGATAATCAGAAGGTTATTCCGTTATCCTTTGAAAACAGCAGTATGGGGGTGTATCAGGAGTACGATATATCAGCTCTCACTCCCGAAGTTGCAAGGGATATGAATGATGCTCTTGAATTTATGGACGATAATATGCTTGACCAGATTGAAGAAGCGGGTTATGAGCCTGCGGAGGATGATATGGACAGGGATAAGGATATTCGTAGGGATAATATGAGTAGATAAATATTTGTATAATATAATCCGTCTGCACCGATTATGGTTTGGGCGGATTATTTGCGTGAATCGTTGATTTTAATGAAAATGTAATCAAATATTTGTTTGACATAATAAACAAATTGTGATATAATTTAATATGTATCAACTCTTTGGGAGTGCGTCTTACAACTGCTGAACTTCTGAAAAACTATTTCTTCAACAGGGATAATCTCGATGAATACAAAAAGAACTGGGTAGAGATATTTGAAAAAGACGATGATGCGAAAATATACTGGGATACCGAAATTGAAGCCGGCAGAATTAAGAAATCTATGATAGATATTTTCTTTGATGCCTATTTCCAGATGTTTTTACAGAATAAGAAATACAGTATATCTACAGAAGATAAAATTGCATATAATCGTTTGGACCGCTTGGCAAAGTCATATCAGGACTTTATAAACAATTATTGCAATGGTGATAAGTCTGTTGTTATTTCTGATATGGCTACTTATGCAAATGCCTTCTATAAGGTTTTCAGACCGGAGGCGTGTGATACAACTATGCCTGCAGCAATGGGCATAGATAGAATAAATGTAATTATTTTCGGACTTAAAACTACCACAATTATCCCGTATGTGTTATATGTTGCTACAAATGTATCTGATCAGAATGAACTTAAAGAGATATACAGAGTTTTGGAAACATATATCATGAGAAGAATTGTAACACATGCTTCTACGAAAAACTATAATAATCTATTTTTATCGCTTATTGCCAATGAGGTTCTTACCGCTGACAGACTATATGAAGAACTTGAAAATCAGGAAGCTACCACATATATGCCTGATAACGATGATTTGAGAAATGGATTCCATAATTCTTATCTTGTTAATCTTCAGACAAGAGGAATACTGTACTTTATTGAAAGTGCGATCAGGCCTGCAAACAGTGCAACTGCGTTGCTTGGATTTAATAATTACAGCTTGGAACACATGATGCCGAAAAAATGGAGAAACAATTGGGGAGAAAGTCCTGATAAGGATAATCCCAGAGCAAGAGATAATAAATTACTTACCCTTGGAAATCTTGCTATAATTCCACAAACACTTAATTCAGCTATAAGAGATAGTAATTGGGAAACAAAGAAGAACGGAAAAGGGGATAGTAAACCCGGACTTTGCAAATGTGCAGCAGGTATATGTACCATGAATGATGCACTGCAAAAATCTGAATGGAATGAAGCAGAAATTGAATCAAGAGCTGAATGGTTGTACGAACAAGCTCGTGATTTATGGAAAACAAAGTAATTATTGGAGCACTATGTTAGTAATCTACGCCGAGAAAAGCAGTCTTGCGAAAACAATAGCAGCCGTTCTGGGAGCGGGACAAAGAATACCCATGCAGGGCGAACCCACGGTGGGATATTATCAGTTTAAATTTAATGGTGAAGATGCTGTGCTTTGTCACGGTGTCGGTCACCTTATGTCCCTTATCCCTGCCGCAAGCTATGATGAAAAATATAAAAACTGGGATCTGAATGTGTTTCCATGCATACCGGAAAAGTTCAGAATAGCACCCAAAAAGGAAACTATAGCCTGCTCACGCCTTGTTAAACAGTTCTTTCAGCAGGCAGACTGGTGCATAAACGCAGCCGATCCCGACCGTGAGGGTGAACTTATCTTCTCATACGTTTATCAGGCATGCGGATGCAAGGCTCCCTACAAGCGTGTGTGGATAGAGGATCTTACCGATGAAAAGATAAAGAAAGCGTTCAGCCATCTTATCGAACCGAAGCAGCCCATATCTGCACAGAATCCCGGATCACCCTATGATCTGCAGATGGCAGGACGTGCAAGAGATATAGCCGATTGGCTAATAGGAAACAATCTGACTGTTGCGGCTACAAAGCGTTTTGGCGGATACAAGGAACTACTATCTGTAGGACGAGTTCAGACACCAACACTTGCACTTGTGGTTGAACGTGAAAAAGCTATCCTTAACCACAGCAAAACAAAATTCTGGCGTTTGAACGGAATATTTACCACAGCAAATAACGAAACCTTTGAAGCCGAATACATAGAAGGCAAGATAGCTAACAGCGAGGAAGCTGAAAAGAAACTTTCCGACTGCGGCAATGCTGACGGAATCGTTTCAGATGTAAACACAAAGCACAAGAGCGAAAATGCGCCTCTCTTGTATAACGCAACACAGTTGCAGATCGCTGCAAATAAGAAATTCAGCTGGAATGCGGACAAGACCACAAAGGTCATGCAGGACTTGTATGAGCATAAGCTTATGACCTATCCCCGTACTTCCTCCGAACATCTTACGGAAGCAATGATGCCCGAGGTTGCTGCAACTATCGGAAAGCTTCTGAATATGCCCGAATACTCAAAGTATGCTCTTCAAAGGGATAAATGGCAGAAGTTCACCAAACGTCATTTTGATGATAAGAAGGTCGGTTCTCACCCGGCTATTATCCCAACAGTAAACGTGCCGAAGGATATGTCATCAATGAGCGACGATGAAAAAAAGCTGTATGACCTGCTTGCAAAATCACTTATCAGAATAATATATCCAAAGGCAGAGCTTGACGATACAACTGTACTTATTGATGTAAACAAGGTGCGTTTTAAGGCAACGGGAAGTGTTATCACCAATAACGGCTGGTATGCGGTAGATATGCTCCCTATTGTTTTCAAAACAGGCTACTCAGACTATATTGGTGACGGCTATGAAGTTGAAGCGCTTCACTATCTTCTGAAGCCTGTGGACAAGCAAAAGCTGTTCTCAGTTCTTGATCGTTACATAAAGCGCCACACTCCCGAAAATGAAATTACAATTAAGTGTGAGGATAAGACACTGTACATTTCACCCGATATGATTATGTACTGTGAAGCCGTGAGCAAGAAAACACACATTCACACCAAAGAACAAGTTCTGATATGCGAAACGGGTATCGGTAATTTGAGCGGTACCTCGGCTCGTATTTTATTTCCTGTCACCGCTCTTATATCGTTAATCTGCGGTATGTAAGGAGTATCGGAAAGACGGAGATTATTCTTGACAATGGTGATAGCGTTCCGCTTTCAAGGCGGCTTTATAAAGATGTAAATGAGAAGTTTATTCAGTTCTACACGAAAGGATAAATTATGGAAATTGCAATAATAATCGGTGTGATAATACTCTTATCTGCCATCTGCATTATAGGATTTTTCCTGCTACGCCGAACACTCTACAATATGATAGACCGCTGCATTGAACGCTTTCAGAGTGAGCTTATCGAAAAACAGGTGCGTGAAATTCAGAATATGTACCGTAAGGTGTGTAGCTGGCGGCATGATTACCGCAACCATATCAACAATATGAAGATTCAGCTTTCCGAAGGCAACTACGATAAGCTGTACGACTATCTCAACGAGCTTGCGTACGATCTCGATACCGTTGATACGGTGACAAAGACGGGCAATGTCATGGTGGACGCAATTCTCAACAGCAAGCTCAGTGTTGCGGAAAAGTTGAATGTGCGGCTTAACGTCAAAGCTGCCGTTCCCGATATGCTCCCCATGAGCGATGTTCTGACGATATGATACCGCTTGTTGAAAGTATCGTAAAGTGCCTTGTGGGATATGACGGTGAACGTGTTCAGTGTTTGCAGGAGCAGGGACTTAGACTCGATAAGCGTTTCATTGACAACAGCAAGATTTCGGATCATCACGCTATCATTCCCACAAACCTCATCGGTAGGCTTGATAATGAAAAAGCTGGATGATAACGAACAGCGTATTGTAAGGCTGGTAATCAACCGTTTCCGTTGTGCTGTTGACAAACCGTATATCTACTCCGAAACAAAGTATGAATTTCTTATTGAGGACGAAATATTTAAGCTGACGATTATAACTCCGATTGAATGGGATTGGAAGCAGTACAATCTGTTAGAACCTACCGAGCTTGATGAGGATACAGACAAGGTGCTGTCGGTACTATATTCTGAAAACGCAACATTTACCGCGGATAATATTTAGGTAAAGCAGGGCGAAACAAAGCCGCCGAAGCATTTTACGGAAAGTACATTGCTTGCGGTTATGGAAAACA
Organism: Oscillospiraceae bacterium; assembly: GCA_022788225.1. GTDB lineage: Bacteria > Bacillota > Clostridia > Oscillospirales > Ruminococcaceae > Porcipelethomonas. Next base: position 7,829 of record JALEVO010000125.1, read on the forward strand.
TCGACCGCCTGATTGATGATAGGGAGCTTAAAGTCTTTGTCAAAGAGAGAGGTCTTGGAACCCCCGCGACAAGAGCTTCAATCATCGAAGAACTTATTGCCGCAGGATATATTGAGCGTAAGAAGAAACAGCTTGTTTCAACCGATTACGGCAGAGCATTTGCGGCTTTTGTTCCTGATAATGTAAAATCGGCAGAGCTGACCGCACATTGGGAACAGGTGCTTGCCGATATTGAAAACGGTAACGGCAATGCGGATAATCTGCTTGATGAAATCAAGCACAGCGTTTCGGAAATTATTGCTTACGAAAAGAGTAAGGGCAACCGTATCAAGGTAACAAGAAAGGTAAGCGTGGGTAATTGTCTACGATGCGGAAGTCCTGTTATAGAAAACAGCAAGGCTTTCAGTTGCTCTGCAGGACGTGACAAGTGCGGATTCTTCATTTATAGGCAGGATAAGCGTATCGGCAGAAGCTACAAGGTTGACGAAATTGCTGAACTGCTTTCAAAGGGCAAGGTTACGCTGAAGAACTGCACTTCATCAAAGGGGAATAAGTACAATGCGGTGTTTTCGCTGGAGGATACGGGCAAATATGTAAATCTCAAGATGGAGGAGTTTGTGGGCGGTAAGAGAAGAAAATCTGCATAATATTATTCTTCGGTTTTATCAGCGTCTATATTAGATGTCATAGGGAACGGGGGATTAAACATTGCCTTGTAAGCAATTGGCTCTGCGAAAAAATTTCTGTAAAATCATCAACTGCAATAAAAAACGATACTAATTGAGCAGCAGAAAATTTGCTGCTCTCATTTTTTTACAGTATACAATGTATCCTGTAAATT
>JALEVO010000159.1 GCA_022788225.1 Oscillospiraceae bacterium
CTTTGAATGTCCTCCTTTTGATTATTTTTGCAGTTGGTAGCCGCAAATTTATTATAATCAAAAGGAGTTGTTTTTTCAAGACTTATAGCTTTAAGCTTTTTTGAACCCCCGGCCTAGCCGGGGGTTTTCTAAATACAATAAAAAAGCGCCCCTTACGGAGCGCTTTTAGTTTTATTTGCCGAGGTCAGTAATCTTGATAATCTGTGCAACATAGTTCATAAGAAGTGAACTGTCATCGCCGTTTATCACATTATCTCTTACGCAGTCTGCATTAGCCTTTGCTTCATCTGAAAGAGGTGATGCTGTTTTGTTAAGCAGGTATGTGTTCAGCTTAACAACGTCTGCTACTGATACGTCACCATCAAGGTTAATATCGCCGTACTTTGAACCGTCCGGAATATTTTCTGTAACAGGTTCTGTTGTTACGACTGTTGTTGCAGCTGTTGTAACTACTGTTGTAGCTGCTGTAGAAGCAGGTGTTGAAACTGCTGTTGTATCAACTGTAGAAGCAGGTGTTGAAGCAGGTGTTGAAACTGCTGTTGTATCAACTGTAGATACCGGTGTGGAAGCAGGTGTTGAAGTTGCTGTTGTATCAACTGTAGATACCGGTGTGGAAGCTGTTGTTGTTACTGCTGTTGTAGCAGGAGTTGTTACAACTTCGCCTGAACCGTCAACGTATGACATATAGAACAGGTTTGCAGTATCAGCCTTTGTTATAGTATGTGCACCAGCCTTGAGGTCAACTGTGATTATACCGTCACCGCCTGATGTATACTTTGTATCGTCTACCTTGATAGTTGCAGCCGGTTCAACAAATACCAGTGTAAGCTTGCCGTCAGCAGCTGCTGTAAATGTAATATTTGTTGCTGTTTCCATCTTGAGGCTCTGTGTAAGTGTAAGACCATTGTAATTTACTGTGCCCTTTCCTGTTGAAAGATTTCCTACGATTGTGTAGAATGTGCTTTCTGTGCCGTTGAGTGTAAAGTTATGAACGTGATCTCCGGCAACGACAGAATTGCTTGTTGAAGCTGTTGTGTTAACTGTTGTCTTTACTGTTGTTTCAGTAGGTCTGATTACTGTTGTTGTAACAGCAGTTGTTGTCGGAGGGTCAACCTGACCTGAACTTGTGAAATGGTAACCCATTGAGGCATAAGTACCTGTTGTTTCAACAAAGCCGGCTGTGTTGATACTTCCGTCTGCATTTCTCCATGCTGTATGGAAGTCAGTACCCATTACAGGAACGCTGAGAGTAATGAAGTCTGATACAGCTGGTTCTATGATATCACCAGTCTTGTCGCCGTTATCAATGGCAACTCTGTCTGAAACCATGTAGTACTTGCTGTTGTAATAGATTGAGTTCTGGATAGTACCAACAAACTTATCGTTTGTCATCTTGACACCAGGTGCTGCTCCAAGTGAAGACTGCTCGTCAGTATTGATGTAGGACATGATATTTGTGAAGTCACAGCCGTCGTCTGTACAGCGGTAGCATGAAATGTTTGGCTTGCCGTTTCCGCCTACGCCGTTGTTGTATGATGTACAGTCTGTAAGACTTTCAAGTTTCGGGTTGTTGTTGTCTGTGAAACCGCAGTTTAAGTTTTCAAATGCAAGACAGTTCTTTACGATATGACCTGTACCAACGCCTGAACCGCCCAGTTTAAAGCCGTTACCGTCGCAGTCGCCGTAGCCTCTGCCGTCCTCAGTAAAGCCGTTTCTGAATGCAACACAGTTCTGGATAGTTACAACACCGATAGGACCAGTTGCTTCTTTTGCAAAGAGATCCCAGCCGTCGTCTGAGTTGTTGTATGCCATACAGCCGTCAAATACGTTGCCCTCGCCGCAGGTAAGCTTTGCAGCAAAACCGTCGGCATTTTCCATTGTAGCCTCATCGCAGTTGTTCTTTGATGTACAGTTGAGGATAAGGTTGTTTGTCGGCCACTCTGCAATTGTTGCAGCGTTTGTGTTATAGCGTGAAATCTGAAGTCCGGTATCTTCGTTGTCGTTGAAAATCATCATTTCAATCTTGTTGTTGTTACCTGAAAGGAGCATACCATTATCGCCGGCATTTGTAATTTCAAAGCCGTAGAAGTGCCAGTAATCACCGTCAAGAACAAAACCTCTTGCAGAACCGGAAACTTCCTGACCTGTAAAGTCAAACTTTACTGTTTCGCCCGGATAAGCCATAATTGTCTTGAACTTTCCGGCAGAACCGCTGTTGCTCTCCTCAATGAGAATAGTTTCTGTGTAATTGTATGTACCGCCAAGCAGGTAGATAGTGCCGCCCGGCTGAACCATTGTAAGAGCGCTTAATACATCAATAGGGCTGTCCTTTGTACCCTTGCCTGATGATGTAGCTGTTGGTGAGCAGTAAATAGCGTCTGCTGCAATAGTAATCTGTGTTGTTGTCTTTGTTGTAGATGATGTTGAAGCTGTTGTAGCCTTTGTTGTTACAGTTGTAGTTGCAGCTGTTGTTGTCGGATTGTCCGGCTGTGTCGGGTCAGTATTTCCGCCCTCTGAGAAACCGCTGCCGATTGCTACGATAGAATCGTCATAAGCCACAAGTGCTGCCTTAAGAGGTGCATTTACAGCATAGCTCTCGTCGTCAACGCTGTTGTCGAATGCCCACTGGAAGTCGCCGCCGTCCACACGTCCTGCCTCTGCCATAACAATTGATGGAACATCTGCCACAGCGTCAGCAGTATAGCTGTACATTGTGCTTGCTGTATCGAAGTTATTGTAGGTTGTTCCGCCCTGCTTTGCCTTTACAGATGAAGGAACCTGTTCAGTCTTTGAAGATGCAACATAAGCGTCAAATTCTGTATTGTTATCCTGATATGAAGTGAAGGCTTTCTGACCTGTCATGTAGTCACCGTAGGACTTGATGATACCGCCGTTCTCATCTGAGAATATTCCGCCTGCTTCTGTATCAGAACCCTGCATTGAAATGAGCAGAGGATATTTGCAGTTTCTGAAATAGTTGTTTTCAGAGAATGCTGATGCACCCAGTGTAACGCCTATACCATACTTTGCGTTTCCGTCAAAGTAGTTGTTGTAGGAGTGTACAGAACAGGTTCTGATACGTGGGTGACGTGAGTCTGAGTGGTCATACCAGTTGTGGTGGTATGTGATGTAGTTTTCTGTTGACTCTGATTTCATACCCTGGAGATTACACTTTCCGCAGTCCCAGAAATGGTTGTATGAATGTGTAATGTAGGTTGATGTCTTGGTATCGAGAGCGCCGTCGCCCTTTACCTGGTCAGCGTCTGAACCAGCGTCGCCGTAGAAGAAGTCGCAGTTATGTACCCAGATGTGGTCATTCTTCTGCTGAAGTCCGCAATCATCGCCCTCAGAGCTGTTGCAGTTCATGAAACCGATGTTTCTTACTTCAATGTTTGAACTGTTCTTGATAACAAGTCCGAAACCATTGAATGTTGTATCGTTGCCGACACCTTCAATTGTCATGCCTGCTTTTACTGCATCAACATAAAGGTCACCGCTTGGCATATTGGCAGGGTCTTCAATATTACCGATAAATCTGATTGCGATAGGTCTTGATTCCTTGCCCTTTTTGTAGCCTGTGATGATGTTCTGAACGCCTGTTACAGTTTCAGCGCCCTTGCCAGAAATATCGATATCACAGGTAATTGTGTCCTTGTTTTCGTTTGTAACATAGAGAACGATTGCATTTGATTTAAGAGTACCGTCCTCGTTGTATGCACCTGAAGATGTGCCGTTTACAAAACCGAAACCGGATCTGTCATGAGCTTCGACAGTCATTGCAGCGGATTCGATAGCCTTTGAGGTATCCTCCTTACCGCCTGATGTAGGTACTACTTTCATAACGTACTTTCCTGCTTTCAGACCTAAAGCGTCAGCTCTGAAATAGCTGTTGTACTGTCTGATAAGCATTGAGTCCAGCTGTGTGTAGCTGCCGCCCTCAGGCTTAACGTAAACGTTGTAGCCGTCTGCTCCGCTGATTGCGTCCCATGTTACATAAGCTGATTCTTTGAGAACCGTAGCTGATGTCGGAACAGAAACAGCCGCTGAAACAATTCCCGATCTAAGATATGAATAGTTTGCTGTTGTTCCCGACATTACTCCGCCTGCCGCAATTGCCGCAGCAAGGAAGCAAGTCACGATTTTTTTTAACTTCATAACCCTTATCTCCCATAAAAATAAATTTGGTATTAAACCAATTATATTATACGCCCCATTGTAAATTTTTTCAATTAGCAATACTGTATAATTTTTTTACCGATTTATTGTAGTATGTCACAAACCATTTGCCGCATTTGTTTTCCATGAACCCTTTCTGTAAAAGGCGTAGGCAATAAGTGTTGCAATCAGCCAGCCTATCGGCCATGACATCCACACCCCTGTTGAGCCGAATCTTGCAGACAGTATAAATGAAATCACAACTCGCAGAATAAGGTCGGCAAAAGTCGACGCCATAAACGCTTTCATATTGCCGGCACCCCTTAAAAGTCCATCCAGCATAATCTTGATTCCGACTGCGAAATAAAAAGGTGAGGCAATTCGCAGAAATTCCATGCCGGTTTCAATGGCTGCAGCACTGCTGCCGTCCTCCATAAAAAGCATAAGGGCAAAGCGGCAGAAAACAAAGTAAACTATAACAAAAGGCACTGCCACAACAAGGCTTATTTTTGCACCGGCAGAACAACCCGTTTTAACCCTGTCGTTCTTTCCGGCACCGATATTCTGTGCAGTATAGCTTGAAACTGCGTTTCCCACAGCCGCAAAGGACATTATGGCAAATGTATTAAGCTTAATAGCGGCGGAATATCCGGCAATGACAGACGAACCGAAACCGTTGATGATACCCTGAATAAAGAGATTTCCCACAGAAACAAAGCTCTGCTGGAGTACGCTTGGGACAGTCACCACAACAATTCTTTTAAACAGTGCCCCGTCGAATATCTTTGGCTTTACGTCATATTCAAGCTTTGACAGTCGAACAAAAAGGAGTATTACCGAAACAACAGCGGCAATGCCCTGTGCAATAAAGGTTGCCCATGCCGCACCGGCAACGCCCCAGTCAAGTACGGCTACTAAAATCAGGTCAAGGGCGATATTCCCCAGTGACGAGCCAATAAGCAGGTACATAGGGGTTTTTGCGTCACCTAAAGCCGTGTAAACGCCGGAGGAAATGTTGTAGAAAAACAGAAATGGAAGTCCGTAGGTGTAGATGTTGAGGTACAGCGCACCGTCCGCAAAAATATTATCCGGAGTGTTGAGCAGTTTCAGCATAGGGTTGCAGAAAACCACTCCGAACACAAGCAGAAACAGGCTTACCACAGCGGACATAACAAATGATGTGTTAACAGCCGTTTTCATATCAGTCATTCTCTTACTGCCGAAAAGCTGGGAAATTATTACCGACGCACCTATATTGCACCCCATTGCAACAGCCATAAATATCATGGTTATAGGGTAAGAAACGCCGATTGCGGCAAGTGCGTCCTCACCTGCAAAGCGTCCGGCAATAATGCTGTCGGAAATATTGTAAAGCTGCTGGAACACAACGCTCCCCAGCAGCGGCAAAGTAAACATAAACAAAACCTTTGAAGGTTTTCCTTTTGTAAGGTCGGTTATCAAAATTGTCATTCCTTTCAACAGAAACGGAGCGGAATATTCCGCTCCGGCTCAAACTTATGCTTTGTATTTTTCAGACTGTGCCTTTATAAGTTCAGCATCGTCAAAGTAGTTTATTTTCATTGCCGCCTTGACTTCTGCAAGAGTCCGGGCAGCCTTTTCCTTTGCAGCGGCAGTACCCTTTCTCAGTACCTCATACACATACGGAATATCCTGTTCAAGTTCTTTTCTTCTTGCTCTTACAGGTTCAAGTTCCTCCTGCAATACATTATTGAGGAATTTCTTCACCTTTACGTCCCCAAGACCGCCTCTCTGATAGTGGGCTTTAAGTTCATCAAGGTTTGCGTAGTCCGGCAGGTATCTTTCAAAGTGCTCCGGACGGCAGAATGCATCAAGGTAAGTGAACACTGTATTTCCCTCAATTTTACCCGGGTCGCTTATCTGAATGTGGTCAGGGTCGGTGTACATACTCATTATCTTCTTTCTCACGTCGTCCGGCGTATCAGAAAGATAAATGCAGTTTCCGAGGGACTTGCTCATCTTTGCCTTGCCGTCGATACCGGGAAGTCGCATACACGCCTGATTTGTCGGGAGGAGAATTTCCGGTTCTGTCAGCGTTTCGCCGTAGACAGAATTGAACTTGTGAACGATTTCCTTTGTCTGTTCAACCATTGGCATCTGGTCTTCGCCGGCAGGGACTGTTGTAGCCTTGAAAGCGGTGATATCAGAAGCCTGACTGATAGGATATGTAAAGAATCCGACAGGGATACTTGTTTCAAAATTGCGCATTTTTATTTCAGTTTTAACAGTAGGATTTCTCTGAAGTCTTGAAACTGTTACAAGGTTCATGTAGTAGCAGGTAAGCTCGCAAAGCTCCGGAATCTGCGACTGTATAAACATATTTGTCTTTTCCGGGTCAAGACCGCAGGACATATAGTCGAGAGCAACTTCGATTATGTTCTGGCGCACCTTTTCCGGGTTGTCCGCATTGTCTGTGAGAGCCTGTGCGTCTGCAATCATTATATATATTTCGTCATATTCACCGGAATTCTGCAGCTCAACACGTCTGCGAAGTGAGCCTACATAGTGTCCGACGTGAAGTCTTCCGGTTGGTCTGTCACCGGTAAGGATAATTTTTTTCATATTCATTACTCCATTTATTTCCATTTATAAAACCGTTAAACGGCATATGTTATATTTTATTATACTCGTTATAGCTTTAAAAGTCAAGACATCAGCACAGGCATAACGGAAATCTGTTTATTTAGCTGTTTTTCTTTTGTAGGGGACGGCGCCCTCGACGTCCCTGTCCGTGACCGGACCGGACAATCCGTTGTTCATTTTATGATATATGTTTCTTTGAGGCACGACCGGCAGACATACAGAAAATCAAAGGGACGTCGTGGGCGCCGTCCCCTACAGACCAAATCCCACAACACGCAAAAGAGCACGGTTTCCCGTGCTCTCGTGATATTATCCGACAAGTCCTGAACGCTCGATACCCTCTGTAAAGTACTTCTGCAAAAATGCGTACATTACAAGTATCGGCAGAATTGATATCAGGCAGCCTGCCTCCATCCATACTATCTGTTCTCTGAATCCGGCTGTACCGCCCATATCCTTGAGAATTGTGTTGTTAAGCTGGTTGCCAAGGTTTTTCAGCATCAGCGCAATTGTCTGATTGCTTGTGAAGAATGTTGAGCTTACATAGTAGTCATTCCAGTACCATACAACTGAGAAAAGGAATACTGTAAGGAATGATGAAAGCGCATTCGGTATCATTATCTGAACGAATGTCCTGAGCGGTCCGCAGCCGTCAAGATATGCTGCGTCTTCCAGTTCCTTCGGAAGTCCCTTGAAAAACTGTCTGAAAATGAATATCATAAGTCCGGAACGTATTCCGTTTCCTGTCAGAGCCGGAAGATACATTGAAAGCGGATTGTTGATAAGGCTCCAGTCAGGATTTCCCAGGAAATTTCTGAACTGCTGGTACTGCGGAATCGCAATTACCTGTGACGGAACAAGTATCATAAGAACTACTATTGCGAAAAGCAGGCTCTTTCCCTTGAACCTGAAACGTGCAAAGCCGTAACCGGCAAGTGCGCATGAACAAACCTGAACAAGTGAACAGCCGATATTTAAAATCAGTGTTGTTTTGAGAGTGTTCCAGAAGTCCATGGCGTGTGCGGTGTCCTTGATTACCTGCAATGTCAGGTTTCTCGGAATCCACATAACTGTCGGGTCGTTCATGTCCGACGGGTCTCTGAACGCACAGCTTATCATGTAAATCAGCGGATAGAGAATTACAAAACAAAGTCCGAACAGAATAAGGAATCTGAAAATCGGCCACACCTTTTCAATGAGCGCTTTTTTTCTCAGATAGGCAATTTCCTGTTTGTTCATTGACGCCATACGGATTTTTTTAGCCTGTCGCTTTGACATTCCGTTGCCAACTTCTTTATCATCTTTTATAGCTTCAGCCATTGCCTGCCCTCCTTAATCTACCTCGTAATAAATAAATCTGTTTACAATTGCGACTATGATACCCAGCGCCACAATAACTATTCCAAAGTACGCCCACGCCATTGCCGCTGAAAGTCCGTACTGCCAGTCCTTCTGCATTGTAAGAACTCTGTCCATTACAAGGTTGCTCGGGTCTGTGAATGAGTCGATAATTGTAAAAATCAGGTTTGCAAGAATCATCGGGCTGACATAAGGGAATGTTATCTTCCAGAAATATTCCCACGCTGTCGCACCCTCCATCTGTGCCGCTTCCTTTGCGGAAACCGGAATGTTCTGGAGTGCCGCAAGGAATATGAGAATCTGTATTCCAGAATTCCATACAAGACCGAAAATGTCAGTAGTGACATTCTGAATAGTCATGGTCAGCTTGTCGCTTATTCCGTAAATTCCGAGGAATTCCAGCAGTTCACCTACAAGATCAGTTTCAAACATTGTTGAAAACTGTGTTGCACCGCTGTTTCCGCTGGTTGCCATATTACCTGTGATAATGTTGTAGACCGGACCGGTTGCAACGATTACCGGCAGGAAGAATACCGCTCTTGCAAAGCCTCTGCCGTGGAACTTCTGATTGAGAAGTACGGCAACGAACAGTGCAAATATAAGTATAAGCGGAGTTTTCAAAGCTGTCGTTTTCAGAACCGAGATAAGTCTTTCGGCATATACTTCATCGCCTAAGAATGCCTTTTTATAGTTGTCAAGTCCGACAAATCCGCCGAAAACATTTCTCTCAATATCCCTGAAAGAATAGGTAAACGATTTTATAAGCGGAACTATGAAAAACAAAACCGTTCCGATAAACCAGAGCGCTATGAATCCATAGCCGTACAGACTTTTTCTTTTTTCATAAGCTATCTTCATCAGTCACTCAGCGCTCCTTCCCCTAAATAATCATTAAGATTGCAGGTATTTCCGTTAACGTCAATATCACCTGTGGCAAGATTTACCTTTGTAACAGTGCCGTTTTCGTAGGTGGTTGTAATGATATCGCCGTTTGTTTCATAGCCTGTGATACGCTGTGAGGCAGTACCGCCCAGAACATTCCTGCTAAGCTCATAGCCCTTTGCGGCAGCGTCGGTCCAGTACTGATAATTTGCGTAGAAATAAACGTCAAATTTTGTATCCTTCAGTTCACTTGTTTCCTCATAAAGCATATCGTAATTGAAGTTTGAACCTGTTGCAAGCGCCTTTAACATAAGCGTCTTGTAATCAGCACTGCCGTTTATTGCAGTGGTTGAATACGGTTTCAGTCCGTGCATTGCAACCTGATAGAACGGAACTTCCTCGTCAAACATATCAAATTCGCTTGAACTTAACGGAACATTTGTGATATGGTCAACGCTTGCAAAAGCATAGGCATTTGCTGTATCAGCAAGGATAGAGCCTACTCCGTTTTTAACTCCGGCATAGCTTTCCTCCATGACAGACATTGCCTTATCTCTTGAAACCATGTCCTTGCCATAGTCGCCGTAAAGAGTCGATGTCATTTCACCCAGTGAAACGCCGGTAAGACCTTTTTCGCTGTAGCTTTCAGCCAGATCACTGTATATGTCGCTGAAAGTCAGCGGAGAAAGCAGTGAAACCGGGTCGTAGAATGTACTCTGAACACCGTAAGCCCTGTCATAGGTCAGCAGTCTTGAATATGAACCGGAAACTCTTGTTGCAGTGTCAAGAAATGTAAAATATCCCTGACCGTTTACAAAGCCCTTGTTGTTTACTGACGGATAAAGTGAAATATTGTTGCCTTTGAGGTAATCTGTAAACTCCTCAAAATCGCTTTTTCCGCCAAGCACTCCTGCCGGCTTTGCCTTGTAGTCAACCTTTCCGGAAATGCCTGCGTTAGTCCAGTTGTCGTAAGTTACAACCATGTTGTCAGCGCCGTCGTTTTTCAGTGTTTCAACAATGCCCTTAGCCTGTTCAAAGCCGGTTATTTCCGTTTTCAGCGTTACCGGAAGTCCGAGAATTGATTTCTGCTTTTCAACGCCGCCGTAAAGATTTACATAAAGTGACGGGTCGGAAGCGTCAGTTTTTGTAACGCCCTCGTCCTTTTCAAGATAATCCCTGTATTTAAGGGCAATATCTGTGAATGAAACGTTATTTCCGGTAACGGGATAATATCTCAGTTCAATATTGTCCGTCTTTATCTCGCCGTGCTCAAACACTGTAAATTCGCTGTTTTCACCGTTTAAGATGTAGGACTCCGAACCTCTTAGCATGAATGTGTAGCCGCAGAGATTGTAGCTGCATTTTGACTGTCCGCTGACGCTTGCAGAAATTGTTGCATTGGCGTCACCGGAATGTATAACAGTCAGCAGACCGTTGCTTTTATCCTTTAAAATGCCGTAAACTGGCATATATACTTTCTGGGTCACAGCCGGTTTCTTGTCCGGAACTGCTGAAATGTCAGAGCCGTAAACCTTTGACATATAGCTCTTTGAAGTGGTCTTGCCGTTGTTGAAGTTGATAAGTGCACCGCTTCCGTCAGGAATAACAAAGCTTCCCTCTTCGTCGTTATAAGCCGCACCAAAACTGTTGAAAACTGAAATGGAAGTCAGCAGACTGCCTGTTGCAGGGTCAATGTTCTCTTCCTCGATATTTTCAACGTCAACCTTTACATTGAGGTAGTCCTCGCAGAGTGTGTATTCAACCGGAATTTTCGCTCCGCAGTCCTTGAATGTGTAGACAACCTTAACACCGTTGTCGATATTTGTTACCTTTGCACTTGCCTTGTTTGCAGACCTGAGGGTTTTTGTGGCTCTGTCCTTTGGAACGCCATAAGTGATTACCAGCGCAGAAGCAAGCTGACGTCTGAGAGAGTTTGTTGCTCCCGGGTCGCCGTATGCATTTATCGGCGCAGACCACCAGATATATCCTGTCGCCTTGTTCTTTATTGCAAAGAGATTTCCCTTTTCCTTGGGATTTACGCCCTTTTCCAGTGCCTCGTCGGAAACATCTGTGCAGGCGTAAAGCTGATAGCCGTCATTTTCAGCCACAAGCTCCATTGTCGAAAGTGCGTCCTCTTCGGTACGCTCAACAAAGTCCTCGTCAACTGCGTCCGGTGTCGATTCCTCTTCCTCGCTGGCATCTGCACTTCCCTCTGCCGCTGAGGTATCTCCTCCCGCAGTCTCGTCATCATCAGCATAAACATAAGTCACAGGTGCCATAAGGGCAAAAACCATAACTCCGGCTAAAAGCTTTTTCAATTTATTATTCATCTGAATTTTTCACCGCCTTTACCCGTCGTTAAACCTTGATTCTGTAAGCTATTTCCGTGTAGATGGAGTATGCAAATACATAAACCTGCTGGAGAAGTGAAAGGAGAAGTACAAGCAGGAAAAGTATGATAAGCATAGCCGCAATAGTCAGAATTATAGCAAATACTGTTTTCATGAAAGAATACTGGTGAACAGCCTTTATTGCCGAGAAAAGCAGTATAACCGTCCAGCCTGTTCCGATAATGGATATCGCCTGAATGAATATGTATTCATCTCTTACCAGAATGTGGGACAAAAGTGTTGTAATATAAATCTGTGCCACATAGGGTATAAGCGCATAGGCACTGTAAATGCAGATATTTTTCAGACTTCCCTCACCGTCAAGGAGGGTACATATAGCCCAGTTTCCAACTACCCATGTTCCGAAAATTATAAAGCTGTCGGTGATATATGGGATGATGTTGAACATCTTGTCATAGCTTACATAGTACTGAAAGCCGTAAAGACGGTTGTATGCGATCTGAGCGAAGAAAAGCAGGAATATTATCAGAAACGCATATTTCAGCGAACCGGCTTTTTTCCAGCGCAGATCCTCAAAACCCTCAAAGGGGTGGAATACAGCGTGTTTTACAAACTGCTTCTGAGTCAGATCCAGCATCAGTTATCATCCTCCTTTGTCACCTTCTGAGCCTTTTTCTTTTTATAAAGCTTTTTGCCGCCCCATACGCCGATAATCACAACGGCAAGTCCGCCGATTATCAATCCGAAATACTCTTTCAGGAAATCCGAACGCCAGCCCTCAAACGCCTTGTTGTAGATAAGTCCGGCATCGGCTTTTTTTGCATATTCCATAGCGGTCTTGTATTCGCCCTTATTGAGCATAGCGCTTGCAATACCGATATATGCTCGTCTGTAGTTACCGTCTCTTTTGAGTATCTCATACCATGGGTCTAAAGCGTCCTCGTAGTATCCGGCATTGTAAAGGCTTACAGCATCATGAACTATCTCGCCGAACTCTGTTTCAACGAAGATTGTGACTGTACCCTTAGTCTGGTCGAGAACATAAATGTTGTCCCCCATAGTTTCCAGTGCGGAGGGTCTTGTAAATCCGCCCAGCTGGTCTGCCTTGGTACCTACAATAAACATCAGCCACAAGTCTTCATCATACTGGAACACTCTTCCTGTCGCAAGGTCAAGACAGTTTATTGTGCCGTCCTCGCTGATGTCAATATCAACAAGCTGTGTTTCGTCAATTTTCTGACTTGAGCTTATGGACATTGACGGCCAGTCGCCGATATACATTTCATAATCCGCAAAAAGGTTTTCACCTGCCGGATTAAGCTTTTTTACTATATCAGTAGTCTGTGTTGTGGACTGTGTTGAGGTGTAGATAAAACCCTCGGCGTCAATATCGAAGTTGGAAAAGCCTGCCGGAACGCTTCTTCTTCTCTTGGCTCTCGCCTCGTCTGAAAGAATCGCATTCCAGAAATAGTTGGCAATAACCTCGGAGGTAGCTTCAACTCTGTTTGCACCGTAATAACCGATAAATTCACCTGTGTTGTCAAACATTGCCGCACCGCTTGTTACGTTGTTTAAAACAACATAAACATTTCCCGCCTTGTCGGCAAGGACTTTCTGGGGCAGGAATGTCAGATCCTGATTATAAATTTCAGAAGTCGGCTTTGTAATCTCAAGACTGATATTGCCCTGCGGGTCACATATCAGCACTCTTGCGTTGTCATTATCTGCAATGTAAAGCATTCCGTTTTCATCTGAAACGAATATGCCCTTCGGATTTTTAAGAGTTGTTACCGTGCCGTCCTCATATTTAAATGTATCAAGTACTTTTTTGACACGACTGAACTCTGAATCAACAATAACTATTCTGTTGTTGCCTGTATCGGCAATGTAGAAATTGTTGTCCTTGTCCTTGAACAGGTCGCTGGGGTCTTTGAAGTGACCTATTCCAAGGTCGTCGCCCGAAACGGCTCTGTCGGCAATATAGCCTGCCTGTGACGGTATAGCCTCGCCCCATCTGTCATAGTTATAGACATCATAAGGCTCGTCGGCGCTTACCGCCATAAATGACGCACTGCTTATCATGTACACACCTGCAAACGCAGCCGCAAGAAATCTTTTAAAGCCTTTGCTCATAATTTTCTCATCCTTTCTGCTTTTGCCGGTTTATTCCTTGATACCGGAGTGTGCCATTGTTTCAATTACGTTTTTCTGTGCCAGCATGAATATTACAATAGGAGGCACAAGCATGAACACTGCCGCTGCCGCTGCAACTCCGGCTCGTGCAAGACCAGCCATTGCCGCCTGCTGAACAACTGTCGGCAGAGTTTTAAGTGATTCGTTATAAACCAGTGTACCGCCCTGAATGTTCCATGCAGCCTGAAATGCGAAGATGATAAGTGTCATAAGGGCTGGCTTCTGGTTAGGCATAACGATTTTCCAGCATATTGTAAACATATTTGCACCGTCAACCTTTGCCGCTTCAATCATTGCGTCCGGCATTGTACTCATGGACTGACGCATAAGGAACAGTCCCATTGGTGATGCAATGGACGGAAGGATAAGTGCCCAGTATGTATTTATCATATGCAGTTTCGCCATTACTATATACTGCATAATATAGATAACATTGCTTGTATAGAGAAGTGATATAACTATGATACTGTTTATCACCTTGCTGCCCGGGAAACGGCACTTTGCAAGAACAAACGCCGCCATTGACGCAACAATACACTGTGCAACAGTAACAGTTACAGTAACAAATACGCTGTTGAAAACATAACGTGAGAACGGAACCCACATTTCGCTCATAACGCTGAACATATCACGGAAGTTGTCCAGCGTAGGATTTATAGCATAAAGCTTTGGCGGGAAAATAAAAAGTTCCTGCACCGGCTTTATAGACATAACGATTGCCAGATAAATAGGCAGCACCATAAACAGTCCGAGAAGAAGAAGAAAAATAAATATTCCGACTGTTCCGCCGATTTTCTTTCCGGCCTGCTTGCTTGACGCTTTCATGCGCTTGACTTCAGTCATTTATTTCCCTCCTAATCCATATATTTGCTTAGTACCTTGCTTATAAGCCTGTTGCAGACGTACATCGCAACGAAAAGTACCATACATATTGCTGACGCATACCCCATTTCGTATCTAACCCAGCCGTAATCGTAAGCGTGGGTCATAATGGTGTGAGCCTTGTAGTCCGTACTCGGGAAACCGACCAGATTCTGTGCAACAGTACCGGCTGTAAACGAGCTTACAATCTGCATAACTGCGGCGAACATAAGCTGCGGTCCCATTGACGGGATAGTAATGTAAATAAGTTCCTGCCAGCGGTTTTTGATACCCTCGATAGCACCCGCCTCGTACTGTGAACGGTCGATATTCTGGAATCCGGCTCTGAGAGCAAGGAATCCCGCACCAAGGCTTATCCACATCTGTACAACGATTGTAACGCCAAGTATAGTGCTTGAATCAGTCAGCCACTGAACAGGTGAGGAAATAATTCCTAAGTTAAGCAGAATTGAGTTCATGTAACCGTATGAGTCACCGCTGAAAATTATCTGCCATATTGTGTAAATGTTAGCCATTGAAGGCGCATAGAAAACAAGAGTAAAAATTGTTTTCAGCTTCGGGTGAAGTTCGTTGATAAGCCATGCAAGCACAAAGCAAAGTACATAGCTTATAGGTCCTGTGAAAATGGCAAATACAAGAGTAACTCTTATAGATGTCATAAATATCTTATCTGATAAAAACAGTGTATAGAAATTTGAAAGTCCTACAAACTTCGGAAGCTGAACCATGTTGAAATCTGTAAATCCCATCGGAACAGACATAACAACCGGTATAATTGTAAATATCAGGAAAAATATCATAAAAGGAAAAAGCATGAAATAGCATTCCTTGTTCTGCTTTACAGAAAGCCACATAAGTCTTCTGTTTTCCTTTTTACTTCTTTTTCCGACAGCAGCTAAATCCAAATTGTAACCCTCCTTATTTAAATCTGGTTTTCACTCCGGCAGTACTCTGCCGGAGCAATATTTGTAAAAGTACCGTTAATTGTCAAGTCCGAGGTTTTCACGTTTTCTTGTAATTTCCTCGTTGATGTCCCTGTTATACCACATAAGGGTATCTCTTGGGTTTTCAAGATTATTTACAGTTTCTCTGAATGCGTTCATAATATTTCTTGTTGTGGCATAGGACGCCGGAATAACTGGTATTTCTTCAAGTTCTTCTCTCTGTGCATTCAGCTTTGCAAGTTCTGACTGCGACCATGAAAGCTGCTGAAGCGCTTCTGTATTTGCAGCCTCGAAACGTCCCATTGTACCAAGAAGTCCCTCAATCTGAGTTCCGTACTTGACCTGAACATCAGTTGATGTGAACCACTTTACAAACTCCCATGCTGCGTCCTTGTCGGAAACCTTGTTGAAGATTACCGCAGCTGTACCGTTGGAGTTGGCGGCGTGTGAAATTGTACCGTCCTCTTTGAGAGTACCCGGAACTGATGTAAAGTCCCAGAGTCCCTTGATTTCCGGTGACGCAACAGAAAGCTGGTTGAAGAAGGTGTAACTCTGAATTACAATCGGGTATTCACCTGTTCTGAATCTGTTGAATGCGTCGTATGTCTGTTCAAAGTCATACTTTGTATAGAAATCAGTCCACTCCTCAAATGCCTGAACAGCCTCGATGGAATCAAGGTTTGAAGCTGTCTGCTCCGGATTGTAGTAGTTGACGCCCTTTTGCAGCAGCAGCATTGCGAATGTGTGTCCCAGTTCTGTTGCCGGGGAAATATTTGCCGGCGGAAGAACAAGACCAACGCCCATGTAATTTCTCTGGAGTGCCGGAAGCATATCAATAAGATCCTGCCATGTTTCCGGCGGAGCAGTGAATCCAAGTTCTGACAGAACGTCCTTTCTGTAGAACATCATAGGCCACATCTGGTTTACCGGAATACCGTAGCAGCCGCCGTCATACTCATAGTTGACAGTTGCATTTTCGTGGAATCTCGACTTTACTTCCTCGTAGTCACTGAACTGCGAACAGTCTACCAGCAGTCCTCGTGCGGCAAGGTTTACAGGGAATTCACCGCCCAGGAACAGTGCCACATCAGGACCTTTATCTGCAAGGGTCGCCTCGACGACGCCTCCGACTACAAGGTTTACAGATATCGGTATGTCGGGGTATTGCTGTGAGAAGTCCGACTCAACCAGTCCCTTTACCACCTGTGCCTGATCACGTCCCAGGTTAACCCATACGTTTATTACCTCTGCCCCTGTTTCATCTGAAAGCTGTGTGTAGTCCTCAAAGAATGAATTGAAGAACGCTCTGATGCTGTACCATACAGATTTGAAGAAGTTCTTTTTGGTTGAGGAGTAATTGCTGTTGTCAGCCGCAAGTTCTATGTAGTCGATTTCAAGAGGCTGATTTCTGTAATCTCTCATCCATGATGAAATAGCAGTTACGTTATCCTTTATCTGTCCGAGATAATCGGGTATTCTCAGCGGTTTTTCGATACACTGGTCAAGAACCACTGTCATTCTCTCAAGAGTTGATGCTTCCGAGCCTTCGGAACCTGCCAGACTTTCAATGTTTTGCTGAACGTCTTTTAAGTCCTGTGAAAGCTTTGCGAACTCATCAAGGAGTCCCGGAATCTTGTCGTGTACATAATAATCAGTATATTTATCCGGATTCGGACCTGTTATCATAAGAATCTGACGGTAATAGTTGTTAAGTTCAAAAACAACATTGTCAAGCTTTCTCATGGAGTCGCCGATTTCTCCCGGAATAACTTCCATTGTAATTGTGTGGGGTGCCCCGCCTGTCAGATAAACATATATGTCCTCTCCGCTTTCAGACTCAGGAGTTACAACGCTCCAGTCATTGTCGTAGTAGAACTTTACCTGATCAAGCTCCTTGCAGAGAACCTGTCCGTCAACATAAATGCGGCGGTTTGAGTAAAAGCCTCTCATTTCGTTCTGTCTTGACTTTATTCCCATTCTGTACCAGCCGCCGTCTGCCGGAATCTGGTCTGCCGGAACTTCAAAAGTGATAGTCTGCAAAGCCTTTGACCATGTTCCGCTTCCTATGGTATTGTAAAGCATATTAACAGGGCTTGACGGCGAAACCATGTAGTTGCTGTTGTCATTTGTCGGATAGAGAGTTGAGTCCGATTTCTTGACAGCGTTTTCGCCCTCAATTCTTATAACTCCCTCAGCAGAGCCGCTGTCCCTTGAAACTCCAGCTGACTGTACATACTCGTCATAGCCCGGCAGTTCCTTTGGATTGTAGAACTTGAAATATTCAAGTGCAAGATTAGCCTTTGTACCTGTGAAAGTAACGGTATGGCTGCCCTTTTCAAGGTAGAATATCAGCGGGTCGTTAAAAAGTCCGTCAACGTCCTTGATATCCGATGTGAGCCATTCGCCTTTCTGTATCTGTGCCGGTCTTATCTGATTTCCTCTTGAGTCAACGGTAATTTCCTTTTCGTTTACCCAGACCTTATTAAGGGAAACTCTCGACGCAGTATCATAAGGCGAACTGCCGTCAATTTCAATTCCGAATTCAACCGTTGTAGCAGTTGACTCAATAGGATAATAGGACATATTCATGCAGTAAATACCGCTTTCGGGTATATCCACATTATATGTAACCTCGCCGTCATTTGAATCCCATATAAGTACATCAGATTTTGTTTCTGTATCATTTCCGTAGTTTCCCACAGAGAAATCCCCGTTTTCCGCACTGACATAATCCTTGCACCATGTAAGTATTTCAGCGTCAGGTCTGTTTTCACCTGAATACTGGTCATAATAATCACTGTATGTATTTTTTGCAACATAAAGCGGTTCAGTATCTTCATCTGCCGGAATCTGCGAAATATCTGCCGATTCAAGAAGCAGTTCGGCGTCATGATCATTATAATCAGGCGTTTCTGCAGAAACTGAACCTGCCGGAGAAATGCACAAAAGCAATGCCGCCGAAAAAGAAAGAATTCTTTTTGACATCTTGTTTTTTCTCAATTTTTTTCCACCTTTCGTCAAAAAATAAAAATCCACAGGTTTATGATATCAGACATAATATCAAAACCCTATATATAACCCCTGTCTGCATACTCCTTTTGCAGACAGCCGAACTCCCTCCTTATCAGTCCCTGCTCCCCCATGAGCAAAATAAAATCATTTACAAATACTGTTCATTTCAACATTAATCAATTGTCAAAATTGCATAAGTACCTGATATTAATTATACCAATCTAAAGCGATATTGTCAAGATATTAAATCGTTTTAAAAATAAATACTGAAATTTGTGCATACTGCATTTTTTATTAAACAGGCTTTGCCGAAATACAAAAAAGAACGGGCAGCCAGTGGTTGCCCGAATACTTGAAAATTTATTTTTTACAGTTATATAATGTATAAAATTATGGTCTTCTGAAAATCTGTACCCAGTATCCGTCACAGTAACCTACGCCAAGTTCTGTAAAGTCTGATGAAAGGATATTACTCCTGTGTCCCTCAGAATTCATCCAGCCGTTCATAACACTTTCAGAAGAATAATAACCATAGGCGATATTTTCCCCGACGCTTGACCAGCTCAGACCGTATTCATCAAAAATAGTAAAGCATGATGAGCCATCCGGACGGTCGTGGCTGAAATATTCTGTTATTTCCTCAGCACGTTCTGTTGCCGCCGCTGTCATGGTCGCATTGAGCGTCAGCGGTGAGACACCTGCGGCAATTCTTTCCTTGTTGACCAGTGCCAGTATTTCCCCGGCATATTTCAAAGCCTCAGAATCGGTTTCAGGTATATAAACGCCGTTTTCGTCAAAATAATACGTCTTTCCGTTGATTATCTGTGTTCCGGTTCTCATTACACCGTCTGTTCCGAAATAGTATGTATCTGAATTTATTGTCACCCAGCCTGTAACCGCCGCACCGTCCGAATCAAAATAGTATTTTCTGGAATTTATAGTCTGCCAGCCCGTACGCATAGCACCGTCTGTTCCGAAATAATACAAACTGCCGCTGATAGTAACAAGCCCTGTTACTTTTACACCGGAACTGTAGTAATAGGTTTTGCCGTTTTCCGTAACCCAACCGTCTTTAAAATCACCGGTTTCCAGAAGATATGCGGCAATTCCTATCACGTCATAAAGATTTACCACGCCGTCACCGTTATAATCAGCCCTTTCAAGCTCCTCACTGGTAAACTGCACCATTCCCATTCCATATTTTGCAACGGTAATAGCGTCATATATATCAATTTTTCCGTTGCCCGTAACGTCCCCTGCAATTGCGGCACTGCACAATGATGCAGGTATCATGCCGGAGGCAAGAACAGCGGAGGCAAGTATGCTGAACAATTTCTGATGATTTTTCATTGTAAAAATCCTTTCCTCTGATTATTCAAGGCAATACCGCATAATTATTGTCGTACAGATGCGCAGTCAGATTTTTTGTCAGATCGCATAAAAATTTCGCAGGCATACTGGCGTATGTCAAGAGATTTTTGTGTGATATGACGGAAAATCTGCAAGCAGATGTGCGGCAAAAGCGATAGCTGTTAATTGTGCGGTGTTGCCTCAACCATGTCTTTTGTTATTTCAAATGCCAGAACTTCTTCTGAATCGGTCTTGGAAGGCTGATAATAAACGGATAAAGATTCCCATCTGGAATATACAGCAAACGGTGCATAACCAGTAACAGCTTCACCAGGCTGGAGAGTTACGTTAAGAGATTCCATGTTGCTTATTTCTTTCTGTGCCTGAGTAAGTGCGGACAAATCGGTTATAATATCTGTGTATTCCCCGTCAATAAGCTTCACTTTAAAATCAAATACATTTACAAGCTGTTCTGTATCCGTATTATTGGTTACCTCACAGACTAATACAACAACCTGTTTGTCATAATTAGCAGTATCATCTGCTTCAATTATTCCTGCGTCATAAACGTTTGTGATTTTCAGGTCCATTCCTGCGATTTCTGATTTTTCGCCGATATTTGCCGGAATTGTCGGAATATTTTCAGGCTTTTCCTCTTCTCTTATGATCTCACCTCTGGAGTTTTCAACGCCCTCTGCCGACTGTGAATATGAATTTGAGCTGTCATAATATACAATATTATTACCTGTGCTTCCTTGTTTTTCACCGCAGCCGCCTGCAAATACCAGTGTCGCAGAAGAGAGAACTGCCAGCAGCATTTTTATATTCTTCACAATTATTTCTCCTTATATAATTTTTATAATAATGATATTATAACATTAAATAATGAATTTTGCAACTAAAAAATAAACTCTCCGCAAAGGAGAGCTTATTTAATGTATAACCCGGAAATTACTGTGCTGAAGGAGCGTCAACAGGACAAGTACCTGCACAGGCGCCGCAGTCGATGCACTTTTCAGGGTCGATAACGTACTTGCCGTCACCCTCTGAGATAGCCTCAACAGGACAATCTGCTGCACAAGCGCCGCAGCTGATACATTCATCTGAAATTGCGTATGCCATTAACAATACACCTCCGTTATTTCAACTTGCTATACAAATACAATATAGCTTCAATTATATTGTATCATATTTTCGCAAAAAAGCAAGTCTTTTTTTACAAATTTTAAAATCCAAATCACCGGTTTTGTAGGGGACGGCGCCCACGACGTCCCGGTGCGTGACCGCACTGGACATTTCGTTCCTAACGTTGACTGTTGATTTTGGTATATGGCTCGACCATTTAACATAACGGAGAATCAAGGGACGTCGTAGGCGCCGTCCCCTACAGAATTGATTTGCGTGAAATTTCACCGACAGAGATTGACAAAATCCATTTTAAGGTATAATATTAGATAAAGAACAGGAGGAATTATCATGTATATAGATTTTCACACTCATGCGTTTGCTGATAAGATAGTTGAAAAGGCAATGGAAAACCTTACAGCCACTTCCGGACTTAAGCCCTGTACAGACGGTTCGCTGAAAGGTCTTAAAGAGAAAATGAAAAACAGCGGAATTGATGCGGCAGTATTGCTCCCCATTGCCACAAAACCCTCCCAGCAGGAAGTAATCAACAGCTGGGCGGCGGAAATAAACGGCAAAGACGGTATTTACGCATTCGGCAGTGTTCACCCCGACGCTCCCGACGCTCTTGAGTATCTTGAAAAAATAAAGGCGCTGGGACTGCACGGCGTAAAGCTTCACCCCGATTACCAGAACTTTCTTGTTGAGGACGAAAAACTGTTTCCCATATATCAGAAATGTACAGAGCTTAACCTGCCTGTGACCTTCCATGCCGGTTACGACCCGCTTTCCCCCGCCCTTATTCATGGAACTCCGGAAGGTTTCCTCAAAGTCTGTGAAGCATTCCCCGACCTTACAATAATTTTAGCCCATCTCGGCGGAATGTACCGCTGGGAGGGAGTTGAACGTCTGATTGCCGGAAAACCCGGAAATATTTACCTTGACCTTGCCGTAACAGCCGGAGAAATCGGCGAAAAACAGCTTATAAGAATTATTTCAAAGCACGGCGCAGACAGGATTCTCTTAGGCAGTGACTGCCCATGGGACGACCCTGCAAATGAAATAGCAATGGTAGAGAGACTTCCTTTAAGCCGTGAGGAAAAGGATATGATTTTCTATAAGAATGCACAAAAACTTCTGAAAATTGAACTGTAACAAAAAGACCGGAGGTTTTCTCTCCGGTCTTTTCGCTTTAAAGGATGAATTTTTATTTGAAAATCCGCAAAGCGAATATCAAATCCTGATTACGATTCTATTATATTCCGCTGGTACCCACAAGTCAACACATTTTAATAAAATTCAAAAAAGTTTAAGTAGCGGCATTTCAGAAAACAGTTTTATTAACCAAAAAACCTTTTGCAGTATTTTTTTACAACTCCCATACTTTTCCGGCAAGCTCCGCCCCCTCCTTTATCTCATTTTCCGTCATTCCCGAATATCCTATAACGATACGGCTTTCCGGCGCACTGCTTCTGTCTGCCCAGTAATATTCAGAAAGCCCGTGAAGTCCTATGCCGTTTTCCTGTGCCGTTTTTACAAGCGTCTGCTCCCCCATACCGTTTTTTATGTGTACCAGAAAATGCAGTCCGGAGTCCTCTCCGCTGATATCAGCCGATTTCCAGTTCTCCGCAATGCTTAAAAATGCGTCACGCTTTCTGCGGTAAAGCTTTTTCATGCGGCTTATGTGCCTGTCAAAAAAGCCCTGCCTTATAAATTCAGCAAGTGTAAACTGCTCGAATACCGGCACTGTGCAGGCGTAAAAGCCAAGCTTTTGGCGGTATTCGGGAACAAGTTGGGGCGGCAGTACCATGTAGCTTATTCTCATGGAGGGCGCAAGGGTTTTGGTGAACGTGTTTATATAGATTACTCGTCCCCCTGTGTCCATACTCTGCATTGTTGGGACTGGTCTGCCGGAAAAGCGGAATTCACTGTCGTAGTCGTCCTCGATTATGTATTTATTCTTTTCAGAGTAGACCATGCCCAGAATCTCCTGACGACGGCTGACAGGCATAACCGTTCCCAGCGGAAAATGGTGGGACGGTGTTATGTGGAAAACGTCCGCCTGACTGAAAACCCGGCTTATGTCTGCACCGTTTTCGTCCATGGGTATTGGTACAATACCGCCGCAGTTTCTGTCAAATATACGTTGTATCTTGCTGTAGCCGGGATTTTCAATGCCGTAAACAGTTTTACGTCCCAGCAACTGAATAATAAGTCCCGTCAGATACTCCGAGCCTGCTCCCACCACTATCTGATTGGGGTGTACGTTCATTCCCCGAAAGCTTTTGAGGTACGCCGCTATCTGCTCCCTCAGTTCCCTTGTACCGAAAGGATTACAGCTGTTAAGCAGTTCTCCGCTCTGACTGCTCAGCACTTCCCTTGAAAGCTTTGCCCA
Organism: Oscillospiraceae bacterium; assembly: GCA_022788225.1. Taxonomy (GTDB): domain Bacteria; phylum Bacillota; class Clostridia; order Oscillospirales; family Ruminococcaceae; genus Porcipelethomonas. The sequence goes on from JALEVO010000159.1 coordinate 23,271, forward strand.
TGAAGAAAACGGGAAAAAGTCCGTGTCCGCACGGTTTGTGCCGAAGTCATAGCGGTAACTCTCCCCTGTCGGCTCATCATCAATACATGGCGGTGTGATATTTTCAGAGGAAAGCCTTGACTGTACCTTTTCAGCATAAAAACCACTGCCCGGCTTTGAGTGGATATACCCCTCCGCACAAAGCTGTGAGTATGCGTTTTCAACAGTTACAATACTTATTTTAAGGTGGGACGCAAGCTCTCTCTTTGATGGAAGTCGCTCTCCGGCGGTGATTTCGCCCCTTTCGAGAGCGTTCCTTATGGCGCTGTAAAGCTGACTGTAAAGGGGTACTGACAAATCAGGATTAAGGTTAAATGTTAGCATTTTCAAACCGACCTTATAAAAAATATCAAAATTGGCTATTGAAACAATGTCAATTCAGTATTATTATTATAGCGTACTATATTAAAACAGTCAAGGAGAAATAATTATGGCTAACAATCGTTATGAACTTAATAAAGAGCTTGCACAGATGCTTAAAGGCGGAGTTATCATGGACGTTACAACTCCGGAACAGGCTAAAATCGCAGAAGAAGCCGGTGCCTGCGCAGTTATGGCGCTTGAAAGAATTCCGGCTGATATCCGTGCGGCTGGCGGCGTTGCAAGAATGAGCGACCCTAAGATGATAAAGGGCATTCAGGAGGCAGTTTCAATTCCTGTTATGGCTAAGTGCAGAATCGGTCACTTTGCAGAAGCGCAGATTTTACAGGCTATCGAAATCGACTACATCGACGAGAGCGAGGTTCTCTCCCCTGCCGATGACAAATACCACATTGACAAGACAAAGTTTGACGTTCCTTTCGTATGCGGTGCCAAGGATTTAGGCGAGGCACTCAGAAGAATCAGCGAGGGTGCGTCCATGATAAGAACAAAGGGCGAGCCGGGTACTGGTGACGTTGTTCAGGCAGTAAGACACATGAGAATGATGCAGGGTGAAATCCGCCGTCTTTCTTCAATGTCCGAGGACGAGCTTTATCAGGCTGCAAAGGACTTGCAGGTTGACTATCAGCTTGTTAAGTACGTTGCTGAAAACAAGAAACTGCCGGTTGTAAACTTTGCAGCAGGCGGTGTTGCAACTCCTGCTGACGCAGCACTCATGATGCAGCTTGGCGCAGAGGGCGTATTCGTTGGTTCCGGTATTTTCAAGTCCGGAAACCCTGCAAAGAGAGCAGCCGCTATCGTAAAGGCTGTTACAAACTTCAACGATTACAAGATGCTTGCTGAACTCTCTGAGGACTTAGGCGAAGCTATGGTTGGTATCAACGAACAGGAAATACAGCTTCTTATGGCTGAAAGAGGCAAATAATGAGAGTCGGAGTACTGGCTCTGCAGGGAGCATTTATTGAGCACGAGAAAATGCTTGAATCTTTAGGGGCAGAAACCTTTGAAATAAGACAAAGGCGTGACATTGACCAGAGCATGGACGCAATTGTCCTCCCCGGCGGCGAAAGCACAGTCATGGGAAAGCTTCTGAATGAGCTTGACCTCATGAACCCTGTCCGTGACTTCATAAAATCAGGTATGCCTGTTTTCGGTACCTGTGCAGGACTTATTCTTCTTGCTGAGAAGATTTACGATGACAAGGCTGTGCATATCGGAACAATGAACATCACAGCAAGGCGTAACGCCTACGGCAGACAGCTTGGCAGTTTTAACGCCAAAGAGGAGTTCAAGGGAATCGGCGAGATACCAATGACCTTTATCCGTGCGCCTTATATTGAGGAAATTGGCGAAAAAGCGGAAGTACTGGCGGTATGTGAGGGAAAAATCGTTGCGGCAAGACAGGATAAACAGCTTGTAACGGCGTTTCACCCGGAGCTTACCGATGATATCTCGGTGCATAAGTATTTTCTTGAAGAAATTTGCAGATAGTAAAAAGCAGCGGAAACGCTGCTTTTTTGTTGGCAGAGCAAATCCGGCGTAACGCAGAATACAGCCGGACACATCAATGGCAGCCGCACCAAAGGCAAAAGTTTCGCCAGCCTTTTCAAAGGCTGCGGGAGTCAACGAGGGCAGAGCCCTCTTGTCGCTGTCCGCAGACAGCGAAAACCCCTAAAGCCGCCGCTTAAAGAATGCAAAACCAGTCAGACGAACAACCACTTCTGACTATACAAAATTATAAATATTCCCGGCGGCTTTTGTCATTCAACAGCGACAGCGCATTGAATGACCGCCGACAGGCGAAAAAAACTAACTATACGAATAAAGTAACCCTCTGAGAAATTTTCAGAGGGTTATCTGTTTATATTCTAAAATTTCACTTCATTCGTACCGTCAGTTTTTCGCCGTTCGGCGGACATAGTTTTATTTTCGGCAGAAAACCACCCTCCGGATTCCGGAAGACGGTCTTTTTTATCTGAAATACATATAAAGATTACATTTTATCATACCGTTATAAAGCTTACGCTTTTTATCGGCTTTCTTTCCGAAAAACTGCTCAAACTCCTCATGAGGAGAAATGATATAGCACGGATTTTCCTCAGACGGGTTCATAACCTTCCCCATTTCGGTATAAAGCTGTTCAGCCTCACGGATTTCAAGCATTCTCTCTCCGTACGGCGGATTGCAGACTGTGATACTTCCGGGAATCGGTTTAAAATCGCTTATATCAGCCTGTTCAATCCGGATTCGTGACTTTACCCCTGCTTTTTTGGCATTGTCTATGGAAAGGGAAACCGCCTCCTCGTCAATGTCAAAGCCGAAAGCCTCAAACTCAGCCTCCTTGTTCACCAGACTGATAGCCCTCTGCCGTTCCTCCTGCCATACCTTCTGCGGAATGCAATCCCACTTTTCAGCGGCAAATCTGCGGTTTATGCAGGGCGGAATGTTCAGCGCTTTCAGTGCGGATTCGATAAGGAACGTACCGCTGCCGCAGAACGGGTCACAGACTGTGCTGCCGTTCCTTACTCTTGCAAGGTCAATGATTCCGGCGGCAAGGGTTTCCTTTATGGGGGCGGCGTTGGAATTTTTGCGGTATCCCCTCTTGTGAAGACCTGCGCCGCTTGTGTCGAGATAGATGGTCACGTTGTCCTTGAGTATGCTGAACTGTAACTGGTGGACAGCCCCTGTTTCCTCAAACCAGCCTGTGTGATACTTGTCTTTAAGCCGTTCAACAGCGGCTTTCTTGATTATGGACTGGCAGTCCGGAACGCTGTGAAGCGCCGAATTCAGGGAGTGTCCCTTGACGGGAAAAGCGTCCTTCATGCCGATAAAGTTTTCAAGAGGGATTTTTTTCACTCCCTGAAACAGTTCCTCAAAGGTAACAGCGTGAAACTCGGCAAGTTCAATGAGAACTCTTTCAGCTGTTGAAAGGCAGATATTTGCCCTTGCAAGCAGGTCGAATCCGCCCTCAAAGCTTACTCTTCCGTCCTTGACGATAATATTTTCACCGCCGATTTTGTTCACTTCAAATTTCAGAACGCTTTCCAGTCCGAAATGACACGGACACGCAAATTTAAGTTTATTCTCCAAAATTTCTCCTATTCCGCAGTACTGCTGCTGTCCTCCGGCTTGGACTCTTCTGCCGGCTGTGATGATGACGAATCGTCCGGAGTTTCCTCCGGCACAACTTCTATACTGCCGTCTGATGAGCTTTCATCTTCCTGACTGCTCTCTTCCTCCGAGCTTTCCTCTTCCTCTTCCTCTTCGTCTTCATTGTCCTTGCTGCTTGATGAATAATGGTTGGAACAGTAAGGGGCATTGGTTGATTTCCAGTAGCCGGTAATACCTTTTGAACAGCCATCAGTTGCTATCATGCCTGTTGAAGTACACATAGGTGCTGAGATAACGTCGTCACAATCGGGGTAATGATTATCCGATTCAATTTTGTCTGCGTATTCGCCGATTATATTATACCACACCTTTGCAGAGGAAAGACCAGTGTTAAGCATTTCCTTTTTGTCGTAACCTATCCATACACCGCTTACAAAGTCCTCTGTAAGTCCCACAAAGCAAAGGTCGTTCCAGTCTTCGGAAGTACCGGTTTTTCCGGCAACAGTCTTGTTTTCAAGCTGTGCGTCAGTACCGGTACCGCTCTTGATTACTTCCTGTAACAGCTTGTTCATTACGTAAGCTGTTTCCTTGTCAACTGCCTCGTGGGGATTTCCGTCGTTTTCATAGACCAGTGAGCCGTCGCCCTTTTCAACACGGCTTACGATATGAGCGTCGTAATAGGTTCCGCCGTTACCGTAAGGCATATAAGCGTTTACAAGATTTTCAATGGAAACACCGTATGTCAGCGCACCGATAGCCAAAGGCGCATAGGCAATATCTGATGCTCCGGATTCGGTCATGTCAACAAGATCCAGACCGAGATTCTGAGTTGAGAAGTTGAATACCGACTGTGGAGTAAGTTCCTTGCAAAGCTGTGCCGGAACAGTGTTTCTCGAACGCCTTAAAGCGTCATAAATCGGAATACTCGCTCTTGACCATACATAGTCGTAGTTTTCCGGCCATTCCTTGCCGTCGTCAAGGGTGATAGGGGCGTCCTTGTACATACTGCCCCAGTGAATGTGGTCGGTGTAGAGTGCAAGACCGTACATGGAAACCGGTTTCATGCAGGAACCAGGCTGTCTTTTCGCCATAGTCGCCCTGTTGAATACGAGAGATTCAGTCTTTTCGCCGATACCGCCCACAACGCACTGTATTTCACCCTTGTAGTTCATTGCAATAAATGATGACTGGGGGTATATCTTCTTGTCATTCTCATCATAAGCATAGTTTGAATCAGGGTCCATAAGATTGCTCAGGTCGAGATATTTTTCCTCAACATAGTCCTGCATTTTCAGGTCAACTGTGGTGTATATCTGATAGCCGCCGTTATTTATTCTTGCGATAGCCTCATCTTCTTCAATGCCGTATTCGTCCATTAGTACTGCGGCATATTCTCTTAAAGCAGTATCAACAACCCATGAGGTTGCTTTCTGTTCGTCCGCCATTTTATCGGCGTCTGCCTCCGGGTGCTTTTCCTTGTATTCCTTTGAATCGGTGAAGATAAGTTCTTCGTCAAGGGCTGCCTGATACTGGTCATAGGAGATAGCACCGTTTGTGTACATATGGAGCAGAACATTTTCCTGACGGTCACGGTTTGCTTCCTTGCCGGTGTTTACCCATTCGCCGGTTTCCTCGTCCTCATAGCCTGCAAAGGGATTGAGTGTTTCCGGACTCTTCGGAATAGCCGCCAGACAAGCCGCCTCGGCAATTGAAAGTTCAGAAACGTCCTTACCGAAATATTTGATAGCCGCCAGCTGAATACCGTTTGTCGGACCTCCGAAACCGATATAGTTTAAGTAGTTTTCAAGAATCTCGTCCTTGGAATACTTTTTCTCAAACTGCATGGCTCTGAAAATTTCCCTTATCTTTCTCTCCGGGCTTGGGTCGTCGTCACCTGTCAGGTTTTTGATAAGCTGCTGTGTTATGGTCGAACCGCCCTGCTGTGTATCGTAAATATGTATAAACATATTTGCAAAAGCCGCAAAGGTTCTCTTGTAGTCAACGCCTTCGTGGGAGTAGAAACGCTCGTCCTCAATGCTTACAAATGCGTCCCTGACGTGCTGCGGGATATCCTCAATATCAACAGGTACACGCTGAACATCGTTCTTTACCGTATAAAGCTGAACAAGTTCATCTTTTCCTTTGTTGGCATAGACTATAGTGTTTGCACTGCTTGCAAGTTCTGTAATGGTTACGTCGGAGGTTTCGTCCATAAATTCAAGGACATAAACCGTCATTGCCGTACCCACAATTGTTCCGGTTATAACGAACACAAGAAAAATTGACAGGAGGGTCGTTCCCAGAATAGCAAACAGCTTTTTGACAACTGCAAGCTTTGGATTTTCCTTTTTCTTCGCCGGCTGTTTAGCAGGAGAAGTGCGCCCTGATTTGTTTCTTGCGGCAGATGTTGTTTTTCCGGCTGCGGACTTTGAGTTTGGTCTTGCCGCCGCTGTTCTGCTGGGTGCGGACGTTCTTCCGGCAGTTCCGGATCCGGAATGCGTCTGCGGTTTTCTCTGAGCAGGTCTTTTGCCGGTGTTAGCCGGATTGTTTCTCGGTCTGCGTTCAGATGAACCGCTGTTACTGTGTTTATCTGTCATAATTCAATACCTCTGTTAACGCTTTGTATTGGTATACTTTCTTATTATATCACAATTTTAAAGCTCTGTTAAGTCCTTTTTTAAAAAAATAGGTGGTATATTTTGAAAAAAATGGGCAATAATAAGAGAAATACTTATGCCGCACTACTTATTAAGGCGAAAAGCGGCGGAACGGAGAAAGAAAATGACCCGTAAACACATTTTATATACCTTAGTGACCGCAATGGCAATTTCTGCTGTTATAGTTATAGTTTCGCTTGCGTATTCAGTCAAAAGCCAGCGTGCCGAGGCGCACAGAAAAAGCGTTGAAAACAGCGTTGTGGAAACGCAGGAGGAAATCGGCTATATGTTAAAGGAGTATAACGGAGAACTGGCAGTTTTCAGAGGCAACAGCGAAACACCATTCAGACTGCTTGGCATTTCAGCATCGGTAATGTCGGAATGTGACCGCAGTCAGCTGAAAGACGGCATATTTGTTCAGACGGAAAGTGAACTAAACCGTTTGATAGAGGATTTTACGCCATAAAAAGGGTATGTACTTTCTTTGCTTGTCCAAAGAAACAAATGCGGTGGTTTGTTCATTTCTTTGCTTGCCCAAAGAAACGAACCAAAGAAATGCACCCCCTCAAACGCCGTGGGCGGCTTGTGCGGCATAAAGCCGCAAATCACTGCAACATTGTTAGCGAACTAAACTGCTTTGTCTAAACTGACTACATCATAATTGCAGTTAAAGTCGTTCTGATCTAATAAAGCCTAAGTGAACTTTAACTGCCTTAAAAACAGCTATGCAGTTAAAGTTTTCTTTCCGCTTTAAGAGCGTTAGTGAGCAATGTTACTAATTATGAGTGAACAAGTATGTACCGACCCAGCTGTCTTATACTTACAAGATAACCCGTCTTTGCGGCTCATGCCGCACAAGCCGCCCACGGCGCCTGAGTGGGTGCATTTCTTTGGTTCGTTTCTTGTTGCAAGACAAGAAATGAACATAAAAAAATGTGATTAATTTTAAAAACCCTCTTCACTTTTACTGAAAAAAGTAGTATAATAATAAGGATTGAACAAAAGTAAAGACAGGAGGAGTACCCCTTCCGGGGGAAAATGCTGACATGAAACCATATTTAAAAAGAGCATGGGCAGAAATAAACCTTTCTGCACTTGAACACAATATCAAAGAAATATCATCTCTGCTGTGCAAAGATACACAAATCATGGCTGTTATAAAAGCGGACGCCTATGGTCACGGCGAGGGGGATATTTTAAAAAAGCTTTGCCAATGCGGTATTACATATTTTGCAGTATCAAACCTTGACGAGGCAGTAAGCGTCAGAAAGCACTGTCCCGACGGCGAAATACTTATTTTAGGCTACACTCCGCCGGAATACGCTCCGGAGCTGATTGAAAACAACATAATACAAGGGGTTCTCTCTCTTGACTATGCCCGTGAGCTTAACGAAAATGCACAGGGCAGAGTTCGCTGTCACATAAAAATTGACACCGGAATGGGAAGAATCGGACTGAAATTCTCTTCACCGGAGGAGTGCGCAGATGAGGTGCAGAAGATACTTGCACTGCCGAAAATCAGCGCAGAGGGACTTTACACCCACTTTGCAGTCGCTGACACTCCCGACAGCGAAAGCGAACATTACACAGAAAATCAGGCTGACTTCATTATAAAGGTGTACGATATACTGAAACAACGTGGAATTTCACTGAAGCATCTTCATTTCCTGAACAGCGCAGGACTGTGCCACCACAACAATTCACGCAGTACCCTTGCAAGAGCAGGTATTATAATGTACGGTCTGCTGCCCAATTATCCGGTTGAAGTGCCTATTGACATAAAACCTGTCATGGCTTTAAAGGCAGTGGTTTCCCAGGTCAAAGAGCTTCACGCAGGTGACAGCGTAAGCTACGGCAGGACTTACCGTGCGCCGGAGGATAAGGTAAAGGCGGCAACGGTAACAGTCGGCTATGCGGACGGCTATTCAAGACTTCTTTCCGGCAAGGCAGAAGTTCTTGTGAGAGGGAAACGCTGCCCCATAATCGGCAGAATATGCATGGACCAGCTTGTGCTTGACGTGACAAACGCCGGAGATGTCAGCGAGGGGGATATTGTCACCCTTATCGGACGTGACGGCAGTGAAGAAATAACCGCCGACGAGCTTGCGTCACTTTACGGTACTATCGGATATGAAGTAGTATGCGGAATCTCAAAGAGAGTTCCGAGAATATACATTGATTAACGGAGGAATAAAATTTGACAGAATTACAAAAGGAAATAAACAAAAGGCGTACTTTCGCCATAATCTCACACCCTGACGCAGGTAAAACCACCCTTACTGAAAAACTGCTCCTTTACGGAGGCGCAATCAATCAGGCGGGTGCGGTAAAGGGCAAAAAGTCAGACAGACACGCCGTTTCCGACTGGATGGAAATTGAAAAGCAGAGAGGTATTTCCGTTACCTCGTCAGTTTTGCAGTTTCAGTATAACGGCTTCTGCATAAATATTCTTGACACTCCGGGACATCAGGACTTCTCGGAGGATACTTACCGTACTCTTATGGCGGCAGATTCCGCAGTTATGGTAATCGATGCATCAAAGGGTGTTGAAAACCAGACAAGAAAACTTTTCAAGGTATGCGTTATGAGGAACATACCTATTTTCACGTTCATCAACAAAATGGACCGTGAGTCGAGAAATCCTTTTGACCTGCTTGAACAGATTGAGGAAGAACTTGGGATAAAAACATATCCCGTAAACTGGCCTATCGGTTCGGGCAAGGAATTCAAGGGCGTTTACGACCGTGAGTCAAAGCATATTATCAGCTTTTCCGCCAACGGCAACAGCAAGCAGGCAGACGCTGTGGAAGTAGATTTAAACGACAGTTCCCTTGACAACCTTATCGGCGCAGACCACCGTGAAACTCTCCTTGAGGACATTGAACTGCTTGACGGTGCAAGCGAAGAATTTGACATGGAGCTTGTGAGAAAGGGTAAGCTTTCGCCGGTATTTTTCGGTTCGGCGCTTACCAATTTCGGCGTTGAGCCGTTCCTTGAAAGCTTCCTTGAAATGACTACACCGCCTCTTGCAAGACAGTGTGTTGAGGGTACGGCAGAGCCTTTTGACGAGGAATTTTCCGCATTCGTATTCAAGATACAGGCGAATATGAACAAGGCGCACAGGGACAGACTTACATTTATGCGAATCTGTTCGGGAAAATTTGAGCGTGATATGGAAGTACTCCATGTACAGAGTGGCAAGAAAATGCGTCTTTCACAGCCTCAGCAGATGATGGCACAGGACAGAGAAATAATCGAAAGCGCCTATGCCGGAGATATTATCGGTGTGTTCGACCCGGGTATCTTTTCTATCGGTGATACTGTTTGCAGTCCCAGGAAAAAGGTAACATTCGAGGGAATCCCGACCTTTGCGCCGGAGCATTTCGCAAGAATAAGGCACAAGGATACTCTCAAAAGAAAGCAGTTTGTAAAGGGTACTGAACAGATAGCGCAGGAAGGTGCAATCCAGATCTTCAAGGAACCGTTTACTGGTATGGAAGAGGTTATTGTAGGCGTTGTGGGCGTTTTGCAGTTTGAGGTTTTTGAGTACCGCATGAAGAACGAGTATAACGTTGAGATAATCCGTGAGCCACTGCCGTATTCATATATCAGATGGATTGAAAAAAGCCCTGTTGAGCCGAAAGACCTTGTAATAAGTTCTGATACAAAGCTTGTGCAGGACTTTAAGGATAATTTCCTTTTGCTGTTTTCAAGCGAATGGAACATAAACTGGGCGCTTGATAAAAATGAAGGACTGGAACTTGCTGATTTTAACAGGGAATAAAAAATGCCGGACTAAAATCCGGCGGAATAGTTAATAGAGAAATTCGTTTTCAGGTGTTCGGGCGAGCAATGCTAGCCCCTACTATTATGTTACACTAAAAAAATTATAGTAGGGGACGGCGCCCTCGACGTCCCGTGTGTAACCAGTTCAGTAACATTTAAAATGCGGGACGTCGAGGCGCCGTCCCCTACAAAATAAGCTGTTTATCCGGAAACAAAACGATACCTAAATTTTTAACAAGCAAAATTTTAGATGTGACACAAGTAGGGGCGACCATTGGTCGCCCGTAATTTTTAAGGCTTTAGACAAAATGAATCTCCGGACTTAAAAAATCCGGAGATAATTTTTTATGCTATTGCCCTTTTATGAAAAACAAGCTCATTTTTCAGTGACCTCATCTTTAGGAAATATGTTGTAACAAGCAGTACGTCCGCAAATATCCATGCCACCGGACTTGCAAGGCAGGCAGCCATATAGCCGTATGATGAAACAAAGACAAATACAACAAGGGATCTTGCCACAAGTTCGCTTACTCCCGCCATCATCGGCAGTATGCTGTAACCCATACCCTGCAAAGCGTTTCTTAAAATAAACAGTACTCCCAGAACCGGATAAAATACAGCGTTGAGTCTTAAATATTTCACGGCAAGACCGATTATCTCTTTCAGTTCTTCCGGAGAAGTCTGCTCTGAAGAAACGAACAGCGTTGTTATTGCGCCGCCTGATAACGACAGTACAACGGCGACAGTAACGCAGTAAATCATTGACATGATAAGGCTCTGACGTATTCCCACACGGATTCTTGTGTATTTTCCGGCACCCCTGTTCTGTCCGCAGTAGGTAGCCATGGTTATTCCCAGACTTTCCATAGGTCCTACGGCAACCATCTGAATCTTTGATGCAGCCGTAACTGACGCAACAGCTGAAGTACCCAGAGAATTTACGGCACTCTGCAAAATGATACTTCCAATTGCTGTAATGGAAAATTGCAGTGCCATTGGTATGCCTACACTTACAAGTCTTACCGCTTTCTGGAGTTCAAATTTCAGTTCACCCTTTTCAAATCGGAGTATATCATAATTTTTTCTCATGTAGATAAGGCAGAGAACGGCTGAAACTCCCTGTGAAATAACCGTTGCAGCACCGGCACCGGCAACGCCCATGTCAAATGCGATAATGCACAGCAGGTCAAGACCAACGTTTAAAACGGAGGAAATTACCAGAAATATCAGCGGAGTTTTGCTGTCACCTAACGCACGGAGAATGCTGGAAAGAATATTGTAAAACATTGTGGCAGATATTCCGGCGAATATGATTATAATGTATCTGTAGGCGTAATCGTAAATTTCCTCCGGTGTATTCATAAGCGTAAGAATAGGCTTTGTAAGCAGCATTGTACCTGTGGTAAGTATGGCTGCAACGACAATGCAAAGATATATTGAATGGGATATGTATTTCCTCATTTCGGAATAATCACCAGCACCGAAACGCTGGGCAATCATAATTGAAAATCCGCTGCATACCCCAAGTGCAAAGCCGATAACCAGAAAGTTTATCGCACCCGTTGAGCCAACTCCTGCAAGAGCATTGACACCCACATACTTGCCGACTATGACAGTGTCCACCATGTTGTAAAGCTGCTGAAAAATGTTGCCGAGTATCATTGGCACGGCAAAGCTTAAAATTAGTCTGTAGGGTTTTCCTGCGGTCATTTCTTTTGTCATTGACATATTTAATCATCCTTTCTTCATTCAATATCAAAGTAAATTAGCAATTGTTAACTAAGGTATTGCATTTTTTTAAAAGATATGTTAAAATATAAAAAGTAATTATTTTCAAGTTACATTTCTGTAATTTCGGAGGGATATGCATTATGGAAAATTACAGTCATGAACAAATTCATTACCAGACTGAAACTGGTATGAAGTATGTTATATACGATACAGACGGCTTTTTCAATTCCAAGCACTGGCACAACGGACTTGAAATAGTCTATCTTATTTCCGGCAAAATCACGATGACTATAGGCGGAAGAGAGTTTGTTCTGCTGCCGGGCGGATTTATTGTAGTCAATTCAAAGACTATACACTCTGTGGTGTGCCGTGAGAAAAGCCGCCATCTGCTGCTGCAGATACCGTTTGAGATACTCAGAAAGAATATTCCTGATTTTGACCTGATAACTTTCAACTGTGTCTGTCCATCGCCGGAAAAATGCGATGATAAGCTGCAGCTTATAAAGGACGACCTTGAAAAGCTTAAACAGCTTTATGAAGCACCCAGAAGCGACGGTTTTCTTCCGCTGTTCAATTCTATTTTCTATGGTCTGCTTTACAAGCTTGTAGTCAATTTCAAGTCTGCGGCAGACCCGACTCTGAAAAAGAAAACTGACAAGAATATTCAGCGTCTGGGAGTTGTTATCCAGTTTGCAAATCAGCACTATGCCGAAAATATCACATTGAATGACGCTGCTGAAACAATAGCCTTAAACAGGGAATATTTCGCAAGATTTTTCAGAAGATATATGGGCATGACCTTTATGGACTATGTTTTTGCTGTGCGGCTGGAACACGTTTATCATGACATTCTTACTACCGACTACACAATCGGAAGTATTGCCGACAAAAACGGTTTCTGCCATAATTACAAGCTCTTTGTAAAGAAGTTCAAGGAGCAGTACGGATGCAGTCCGGGGGAGGCAAGAAAGCGTGCCGCCGCTGAAAATAAGGATTCTTTCAGCAAGGTATAGTATAACAGTATCAGTTACTTTTTTCAATAGATAATCATGACGATTATTATGTGTGATGTTGACTTATTCTGATAAATTTTCGGGGACGCTTATGCGTCCCTTGTTTGTTTGAAAATGCAGGTGCTGACATATCCGGCAGACCGCAGGTTCTTTATAGCGGGACGTCGTGGGCGCCGTCCCCTACATATTTGAATCAATTTCTTTACAAAGATTTCAGATATTCTTGACATTATCGCCGCAAAAGGGTATACTAATAAGGTATTACTATTTAAAAGGAGAGCGAATTGTATGCCTGATGAATATTCTGTGCTTATGTCCGTATATGCAAAGGAAAAGCCGGAAAATCTTCGTGAAAGTATAAAAAGCATGGTTGAACAGACTGTTGAACCGGACGATTTTGTAATCGTCTGCGACGGTCAGCTTACCTCCGCTCTCTATCTGGTTATAGATGAATTCAAGGAAAAATACCCTTATATAAATGTTATCTACTGCGAAAAGAACAAGGGACTTGCCGCTGCGCTGGAAACTGGTCTTAACTACTGCAAAAACGATATTGTGGCACGAATGGACAGTGATGATATTGCTTTTCCTGACCGCATGAGGCTTCAGCTGGACGCTTTCAGGGAAAAGAATGCTGACATAGTAAGCGGAACAGTGGCAGAATTCGACAAAACTACTGACAATATCCTTGCATACAAGGAACTGCCCAAAACTTCCGCAAGAATACAGAACTATGCAAAACGCCGCAACCCTTTCAACCACCCCTGCACAGCCTTTCGCAAACAGCAGGTGTATATGGCTGGGGGCTACATGGAGTGTCACTGGTTTGAGGACTATTACCTGTGGCTTAGAATGTTAAAGCGTGGCTGCAAGGCTTATAATATCAGACAGCCTCTTGTGTATATGCGTGCCGGAAAAGAAATGTACGGCAGAAGAGGGGGATTTCAGTACACATTATCGGCGCTTAAATTCCGTAAAAGAATGCTGAAAGAGGGCTACTGCGGCTTTTTCGACTTTATCTGTGCCTGTGCCGGACATATTGCTGTGGGGCTTGTGCCAAACCGTCTGCGTATATTCATCTATTCAAAATTCCTTAGAAAGACGGTAGAAAAATGAGCATACTTAAATCTGCTCCCAGAAAACTGTGGTCTTTTCTGAATGTTATAAACAGTATTGTCCCCAAAAACGACAGGAAAATTTTCATTTACTCCAATCTCGGATTCCGTGACAATGTAAGGGCGGTTTACGATTATCTTATAGAAAACGGCTATAATGAGGAATATAAAATAATTTGCAGTCTTAATGACTACAAACAGCAGACGGCGTGCAAAAACGTCCGCTTTGTCAGCAATATAAGGGGACTTTTCAGCTTTTTTACCTGCCGCTATGCTTTTTACTGCTTCGGGAAATATCCCGTAAAGCCAAGACGCGGACAGGCTGTGTTCAACCTGTGGCACGGTATGCCGCTGAAACGTGTTGGAAACATGATTTCCGGCTTTGAAAAGACAGATTACAACTATTTTACATATATTTTGTGTACTTCTGAGTTTTTTCGTGGTATAATGAAAAAAAGCTTTAACTGTGATGACAGTCAGATTGCAATATGCGGTCAGCCGAGAACTGACGAGATGATAAGAAGTGCGGCAGATACAAAAAACGGCGAAAAACTGCTGTTATGGCTGCCCACATTCAGAGAGGGTTTCTCTGACGAGCTTGACATTCTGACGCAGGAACAGTTTAAAAGCCTTGATTCAATGTGCGCAAAATACGGCTGGAGAGTACTGGTAAAGCTGCACCCCCTTTCGCAGGCAAATGTTTCCCAGTACTCCGGCTTTGAAAATATAAAGATAATGACCCAGAGACAGTTTGAGGGGGAAAATCCCAGCCTCTACACACTGCTTGGCAGTACAGACTGCCTTATTACAGACTATTCGTCGGTTTATTTTGATTACTTACTGCTTGACCGCCCTATGGGCTTTGCAGTAAAGGATATTGAAAAATACGGCAGTGAGCGTGGGTTCACCTTTGAAAAACCCTCTGACTATATGCCCGGAGAAGTGTTCTCCGACGGTGACAAAATGCTTGAATTTGTTAAGTCGGTTTTTGAGAGAAAGGACAGCTTTAAGGAAAAGCGAAAGGAACTCAACGCACTTTTCAACAGATACAATGACGGCGAAAACTGCCGCAGAGCTGTCGAAACTCTGGGAATAAGGAAACAGAAATGAGTATAAAGGAAAAAATCAAGGAAATACCATTTTTAAAGAACATACTTAAAAAGCTTTACCTAAAAAACAAGTCTGAAACCTTTGAAAAGGTTTCAAAAAAGGAAAAGCCTGACCATAAGCTGGTGCTTTTTGAGTCCTTTCAGGGGAGAGGGTATTCATGCAGTCCGAAAGCAATTTATGAATATATGCAAAAATCGCCGGAGTTTAAGGATTACCGCTATGTGTGGGTTTTCAGAAATTTAAAGGCACACGGTGAGTTCCCCGAAAATACAACACTTGTTAAATTTGATTCGGCGGAGTCATTTAAGTACTACGCAAAGGCGGGTACATGGATAGTCAATTCAAGACTGCGTGACTTTATAACGCCGGCAAAGGGGCAGAAATATGTGCAGTGCTGGCACGGTACGCCGTTTAAGAAAATAGGATGCGATATTGAGGCGGCAGGAAACGCTACCTCTACCACAGAGGAAATTTACAGCGAGTACACAAACGAGGCAAAGAAGATTTCACTTATGCTTTCGCCGTCGCCTTTTTGTACCGAAAAGCTTGTTTCCGCTTTCAACCTTAAATCCCTTGGCAAGGAAAATATCATAGTCGAAAAAGGGTACCCCAGAAATGACGCACTTTTCACCTTTGATGATGAAAAGGTGAGACGCATAAAAGCGCATTTCGGAATACCGGAAAATAAAAAGGTCATTCTCTATTGCCCTACATTCCGTGACAACCAGTACGGCGGAGAGGGGTATAAGCTTAAACTTGCGCTGGATTTTGAAAGTCTGCGTCAAAACTGCGGTGATGATTTCGTCATACTTTTCCGTGCCCATTATTTTATTGCGGACAGGTTTGATTTTGAAAAATTCAGCGGCTATGTGCTTAACGCCTCGGACTATGACGACATAAACGACCTTTACATTATAAGCGATATCCTTATAACCGACTATTCAAGCGTGTTTTTTGATTATGCCAACTTAAACCGTCCGATTTTGTTCTATCTTTATGATGTAAGCGAGTACATGACGAAAATGCGTGACTTTTATTTCGGTACTGCCATGCTGCCGGGATTTACGGCACAGACCCAGCAAAAGCTTGAAATGTGCTTAAACAGTGTTCTTGAGGATATGCGAAACGGCGGTGACGGACTGCTTAAATACAAAACCGCCATGGCGGCTTTCAGAAAAAAATTCAACCCTCTTGACGGTGCAGACTGTGCAGAGAGAGTTGTAAAAGAGATATTCAGATGCGGAGATGATGAAACATGAAAGAAAAGCTGACAGAAAAATTCGGCGCTGCGGAAATTATTTCAGAGCACAGGGGACAATGGAAAAAAATCTGGATGCTTGCGGTAAACGACCTTGTTAAAAAGTACAAGGGCGCAGTAATGGGGCCTCTCTGGGCGCTTATCAAACCAAGCTTTACCCTTTTTATACTGTGGTTTGCGTTTTCCGTGGGAATAAAACATTCGGGCATGGTAAGCGGATACCCCAGATTCGTCTTCATGCTTTCGGGTTATATTCCGTGGTTTTTTATCAGCGAGGAAATAATCGGCGGTTCACGTTCAATAAGAGTCAACAGCCAGTTTGTAACAAAGCTTTCTTTCCCTGTTTCAAACATAATGACGTTCACGGCGCTGTCATCGCTTATAATACACACAGGAATGTGCGTTATAATGTATGTAGTGCTTTTGTGCATGGGTTACGGTCCTTCCGTATATAACCTCCAGATTTTTTACTATATGCCGATGATGTTCCTGTTTTTCCTTGTGCTTTCATGGGCTACTGCTCCTCTGAGCGGTTTCAGCAAGGACTTTGAAAACCTTATAAACTCAATTATGACAGGTCTTTTCTGGCTGTCGGGCATTTTCTGGGACACATATGACGTCAGCAACAAGTATCTGAAAACGCTGATGTATTTCAATCCGATAAACTATTTTATCAACGGCTACAGAAAAAGTTTTCTCTATGAAACATTCATTTTCGACAGCAATTACACCACAGAAACCATAATATTCTTTGCAGAATTTATACTTCTGATACTTGTCGGTTCGCATTATTACAAAAAGCTTAGAAAAATACTTCCGGACGTGCTTTAAAGAGGAGAACAGATATGAGTAAGACTGTTATAAAGTTTGAAAACGTAAGCAAGGAATATTTTCTTTACAAAAGCGGACGGGAAAGATTCAAGGCGATTTTCAACAACAATAAAAACGTGAAAAAGCACAAGGTCATAGATGACATTTCCTTTGAAATAAAAGAGGGAGAGTCTGTGGGAATTATCGGCAGGAACGGTGCCGGAAAGTCAACACTTCTGAAAATGATAACGGGCGTTTCTTTCCCGACGTCGGGGAACATAGCCGTACACGGCAAGGTTGCCGCACTCCTTGAACTTACAGCCGGATTTTCCGCTGATATGACGGGGCGTGAAAACATTTATCTTAAATGCTATCTGCTGGGACTTGAAAAATCGGAAATTGCCGAAATTGAGCAGAATATCATTGAATTTGCGGCGCTGGGGGAGTATATTGACCAGCCTGTAAGAACCTATTCAAGCGGTATGAAAATGCGTCTGGGCTTTTCTATCAATATAAATATCCGTCCGGATATTCTTGTAATAGATGAAGCTTTAAGCGTAGGCGACGCTGAATTCAGAAAAAAGTGTGAGGGAAAGATAAAGGAGCTGCGTAATTCGGGAATAACAGTTCTGTTTGTAAGTCACTCCATGGCGAGTATGAGTGAAACTTGCAGCAGGGCAATTTATTTAAACGGCGGAAAAATCGCTTTTGACGGTGACGTCAAGGAAGCTTTTGAAAAGTATAACGCAAAGAAGAAATGATAAAAGGGACGTTAAAAAGTCAAATTATGCCCGCCGAAGGTTGAGATAAAAGTTTCGCCAGCCTTTTCAAAGGCTGTGGGTTTCCAAAGGGCAAAGCCCTTGGTCGCCCTCCGCAGAGGGCGAAATTCTCTAAAGCCGCCGCTTAAAGAATTCAAAACTATGCAAGCTTTCAACCAAAGGAAAATAGCCAAATTTCAAATTACTCACGGCGGCTTTGTCATTCAATAGCGACAGCGCATTGAATGACCGCCGACAGGCGAAAAGAACTAAGGATACGAAAAAAAGTAACCCTCTGAGAAGTTTTCAGAGGGTCGTTTGTTTATATTCTTAGATTTTACTTGATTCGTATCGTCAGTTTTTCGCCGCCTGACGGCGGTTCATTTAAATCGCTATGCTCTTAAATGAATAAAGCCGCCGTGGATATTTGGGATTTTGTATAGTCAGAAGTGACTATTCGTCTGACTGGTTTTGCCTTCTTTAAGCGGCGGCTTTTTAAGGAATTTCGCTGTCTGCGGACAGCGACAAGGGGCGCTCTGCCCCCTTGACTCCCGCAGCCTTTGAAAAGGCTGGCGAAACTTTTGCCTTTGGTGCGGCTGCCTCACTGCTGTGTCCGGATTCTTTGAGCGTCCTGAAAGCCGCAATATCCCCTTATACAAAAAGGACGCCCCAGCGGACGTCCTCATTTTTATTATTTCTTCTTTTTCTTACCCTGTCTTTTCTCATTCCACCATACCCACAGCTGTGATGCAACAAACAAGCTTGAGTATGTTCCGGCAACCATACCGACAATCATTGGAATTGAGAAACTCAGAATTGAGCTTACTCCGAAGACATAAGCAACAATGGTTACTATAAGCATTGTTGAAACTGTTGTAACGGATGTTCTGATAGAACGTCTGAGGGACTGAGCAGTACTTACATTTACAAGTTCAGCAACTGAAGCTTTCTTCATAATCTTCTTGTTTTCTCTGATTCTGTCGTAAACAACAATAGTATCATTTACAGAGTAACCTAAGATTGTAAGGATAACTGCAATAAAGTTAGCGTTTATCTCGTAGCCTAAGATTACAAATGTACCAAAAACAAACACAAGGTTATGAACAAGTCCGATAACCGCACACACACCGGCAGACCAGCCGCTTATCTGCTTGAATCTGAAAGCGATATAGAGAATGATAAGCAGTGCCGCAAGGATAGAAACGATAATACACTTGATAAAGAACTCACGTCCTGATGTAGGGTTTACATCGTTTGAATCAAGCTGTTCAATACCTGCGTCCGGGAATTTTTCCTGAAGAAGGCTTGTCAGTGAATTCTGCTTTTCAGCGGAAAGACCCTGATCATAGCTGAATGAAATTGAAAATGTGTCCGCATTTCCCGAAAGGCTTTCACCCTCCTGAATTGTAACAGGTGTCTGAAGAAGATCCTCAATATCCTTCTGAACGGAGAATACATCACATTCTGCTTCATGAGCGTATGAGATAATTGTACCGCCCTTGAATTCGATTGCGACTTCAACGCCTCTGACAATCGTAAATACTGCAATAACAACAATCAGTACGAGAGGAATGAGAAACCAGATTTTCTTCTTTGATGAAAAATCATAAACATTATTATTCATTGCTCTCACCTCCGTAAAGCTTCTTGTTTCTGAAGATCTTGAATCTTGAAAGTGAGTAAACCATCAGTCTTGACGCACCCACGCCCATTACAAAGTTCATAAGTGTACCAATCATGAGTGTGAAACCGAATGAATAGATAACACCTTCAGTTGTAGCGCCGATACCAAACAGGCTGAGAACCTTGTTGAATGCACCAGCCAGCAGGCTGTCCGGAGTTCCGAACGCACCCATAAGGATAACGGCAACGATAAGGCTTGTAAGGTTTCCGTCGAAGATTGAGGAGAACGCTCTCTTGTAACCGGATTTCAGCGCTGAATCAAGGCTCTTGCCTGAACGCAGTTCCTCTCTGATACGTTCGCCTGTGATGATGTTTGCGTCAACACCCATTCCGACAGTCAGTATAATACCGGCAATACCCGGAATTGTAAGAGTTGAACTTGACATGAATCCGAACCAGCCTGAGATGCAGGCAAGTGTTACGGCAACCTGTCCGATAATAGAGATAGCGGCAACAACGCCTGTAACTCTGTAAAGAATTGTCATATAGATTGCGATAAATGCAAAAGCGATAAGACCGCTTATGATCATAGCTTTCAGAGCGCCTGTACCCAGTGTTGGTGAAATTGTCTTGAAGCTTGCTGTTTCAAGCTTGAAAGGCAGCGCACCTGAATTTATCTTGTCTGCAAGGCTCTTTGCACTGTCAGCATCAAAATCGCCTGAAATAACAGCCTTGCCGTCAGTGATAGCCTCGTTAACGGTAGGCGCTGAAATCATTTCGTCATCCATCCAGATTGAAATAGATTCGCCTGTTCCTGCCATTGTTGATGTTACAGCAGAGAATGTATCAGCGGCTGTATCTGAAAGTTCAAGTGATACAACGTAGCTGTATGTACCGTCCTGTTCAGCCTGTCTGAGGGGTTCTGCCTTTTTGATGTCCTTACCCTGAAGTACAACATCTCCTGCCGGAGTGCCGTCCTCATTGGTATCTGTGCCGACTCTGAAAGTCAGCATAGCTGTTTCTCCCAGTTCTTTTACAGCGGCTTCAGGGTCGAAGTTTTCCTCTCCTGCCTGCCATGGGAATCTGACAATAATTCTGTCGTTTTCAGAATCTTCATAAACCTCGCTGTCATTGATGTTAAGCGAAGCAAGTCTGAGCTTTACGACTTCAAGAGCAGAGTCAAGCTGATCGTCAGTAGCGTCAGCACCGTCTGCCGGAACAAACGTAACGTCAACACCGCCCTGAATATCTATTCCCAGACGGATATCCTCAACGCCTTTTATGCGTACTGTTTCAATATCGCCGTACTGTGTTGAAAATCCGAAAATAACAGATGCGGCAAAAGCGAGAATCAGTGCAAAGACAATAAAGAATACCGGTTTCTTTGCGTATTTCACATTCAAACCTCCTATGTTTTTTATCCGGCATGAACAAGCTGTTTTATGCCGGCAGTTACTTATAATTATATGATTATTTAATCATCATGTCAAGTGATTTTTGCATATTTGCTGTTTTTTCATTGGTTTTTCACAAATATGGACAAATTAATTTTTCATTTCATATGTTTCGTTGAGAATATCCTTGTTTGCGTCAAGAATCGGCTTTACACATTCACTGACAAATTCCTCTACCTGCTGTGCACTTCTTCCTGTGAAGTTTTCAGGCTTCATGATATCGTCCATTTCTTCCTTGGTTATCATGAACATAGGGTCTGCAAGGATTCTTTCGCAGAGGTCGTTGTCCAGTCCCTCTTCCTTGACCTTCTTGCCTGCCTCCATTGAGTACTGTCTGATTTTTTCATGCAGTTCCTGTCTGTTGCCGCCTTTTTTAACTGCGCTCATCATGATATTTTCAGTAGCCATGAAAGGCAGTTCAGCCATAACTCTTCTGCGTACTATCTTAGGATAAACCACCATGCCGCTTGTAACGTTTATCATAATGTTTAAGATAGCGTCTGCCGCAAGGAAGGCTTCTGCAACGGAGATTCTCTTGTTTGCGGAGTCGTCAAGGGTTCTTTCAAACCACTGTGTGCCTGCTGTGAACGCCGGATTCAGGCAGTCTATCATAAGATATCTTGAAAGTGAAGTGATTCTTTCGCTTCTCATAGGGTTTCTCTTGTATGCCATAGCTGAAGAACCTATCTGAGTCTTTTCAAACGGCTCTTCCATTTCCTTGAAGGACTGGAGTATTCTCATGTCGTTTGAGAACTTGCTGCATGACTGTGCAATGCCGGCAAGGGAATTTACAACAAAGCTGTCAACCTTTCTTGAATAGGTCTGACCGGAAACCGGTACAACGCTGTCAAAGCCCATTTCTTCGGCAATCATCTTTTCAAGCTGCTTTATCTTGTCTGTGTCGCCCTCGAAAAGTTCCATAAATGATGCCTGTGTACCGGTAGTCCCCTTAGAACCCAGCAGTTTAAGGTCTGAAATCCTGCGTTCGATTTCAGTTAAGTCCATAAGCAGTTCGTTAGTCCAGAGAGTTGCTCTCTTGCCTACTGTTGTAAGCTGTGCCGGCTGGAGATGAGTATAGGCAAGACAGGGCATATCCTTATACTTCATTGCAAAATCAGAAAGATTAGCAATAACATTTATAAGCTTTCTGCGAATAACTTTCAGTGCATCACGCATAATAATAACATCAGTATTGTCACCCACATAGCATGATGTAGCGCCAAGATGGATAATGCCGTCCGCTTTAGGACAAGCCTTGCCGTAGGTGTGAACGTGCGCCATAACGTCGTGGCGGACTATTCTTTCTTCTTTTTCGGCATAATCGTAGTCTATGTTGTCAATGTTTGCCTCAAGCTCGTCCACCTGTTCCTGTGTGACCGGAAGACCAAGTTTCATTTCAGCTCTTGCAAGTGCGACCCAGAGTCTGCGCCATGTTGAGAACTTCTTGTCGGCTGAAAAGATATACTGCATTTCCTCACTGGCATAGCGTGTGCAGAAAGGACTTTCATAGCTGTTTGTATTACTCATAAAAGTTTAACTCCTTTTTGTAAGAATCTGTTACCGTTATTAATATGTACAGGTTTATAAATATTAACACTTATTTTATATCGTAAAATCTTTGATTTTATGATATATTGCCCGGTATGCAGGGAGCAAAGCTCGCTTTGCGTATCTGCAAGGGCATTTAATAAATTATAATAAGTTGTACGTAACAATTTATTATAACATAAGTAAGCATGAAATGTCAATTTAACAGGCGGCTTTTTTTATATTTATTTTATAATATCTGTTTTGTCTTGACACAAAGGTAATACAGTGCTATTATAAAAGTATAAAATTTATCCGGATATTCCGGAAATAATCACAAGGAGAGATTAATTATGCAGAAATATCAGTGTGATCCATGCGGATATATTTACGACCCAGAGGTTGGCGACCCTGATTCAGGTATTGCTCCGGGTACAGCTTTCGAAGATATTCCGGACGACTGGGTTTGTCCGGTTTGCGGAGTAGGCAAGGATATGTTCAGTCCTGTTGACTGATAAAAAAGCATTAGGCTGTTACACTGTTTCAGACGGTGCAGCAGCCTTTTTCTGTTCACACAACAGTTTTCAGCCGCTTAGTCAATAATCTTTTAGAAGTTTTTCACATATCTTCCACATATGTGAAAGCAAATCAGTTGCATTTTAAGCGGTTGTATGATATAATAAAAAATACAAAGCATTTATTTTAATTCCCCTGCAGATACGCAAATCAGAGTTTTGCTTGCTGCATATCGGGCGCAATCTGAAAAGTTATGGCTTTAATTACATTTGATAAATGAAAGGAGTAGATTTGCTTTTACTGCAAATCAGATGACAATATGTGCGGAATAGTTGGTTATGTCGGTCCGAGAGAATGTACTGACGTACTTATGAGTGCTCTTTCAAAGCTGGAATACAGAGGTTATGATTCAGCCGGAATAGCAGTTTTTGACAACGGAGAAATAAAGGTTGCAAAGTCCAAGGGCAGACTTAAAGACCTTGAAGAAAAAATGGAAAATACATACAAGCCCTCCGGTCACGCCGGAATCGGTCACACACGCTGGGCTACCCACGGCGAACCTTCTGATATAAATTCACACCCCCACAGCGGAAAGAGAGTAACAATAGTCCACAACGGTATTATTGAAAATTACAAAAAGCTGAAGGATTTTCTTGTAAGTCAGGGACGTGAATTCCAGAGTGAAACTGATACCGAAGTAGTGGCACAGCTGCTTGACTATTACTACGACGGCAATCCTCTTGACACTATCATCAAGGTCATGAGCGAGGTCAGAGGTTCATTTGCACTGGGAATAGTCTTTTCTGATTTCAGGGACGTGGTTTACGCTGTCAGAAGAGAAAGTCCGCTTATTGTGGGTGTGGGCGAAAATGAAAGCTTTATTGCGTCAGACGTTCCGGCAATTTTAAAGTACACAAAGGATTACTACCTGCTTGAACACGACGAAATAGCAAGACTTGACATGGACGGCGTTAAGTTCTATGACAAGCATAAAAAGGAAATAATCAAAGAAATCAAAACTGCCGACTGGGATATGGACGCCGCAGAAAAAGGCGGATATGAACATTTCATGCTCAAGGAGATATACGAGCAGCCGACAGCTATAAAAACCACTATTTCTCCAAGAATAACAGACGGTCTGCCGAATCTTGAAGAATGCGGCATCACTCCTGAAAAACTCAGAGAATTCAATCAGATATATGTTGTTGCCTGCGGTACTGCAATGCACGCCGGACTTGTGGGTAAATATGTCATTGAAAAGCTTGCGAGAGTTCCGGTAACAGTTGACATTGCATCAGAATTCAGATACCGTGAACCGCTTGTTTCCGACAGGGATCTGGTAATCGTAATTTCACAGTCGGGTGAAACAGCTGACAGTCTTGCGGCTATGCGTCTTGCAAAGGAACTCGGCGCACAGACTCTTGCTATTGTAAACGCAAAGGGCAGTTCTATCGCAAGAGAAGCGGATATGCTTATCTATACCCATGCAGGACCGGAAATCGCAGTTGCATCAACAAAGGCATATATGGTTCAGATAGCTGTTATGTATCTGCTTGCTTTTGAACTGGCTCTTGCTGTTGACGCTATTGACGAAACAGAATGCCGCAGACTGACAGGACTTTTGCAGAAAACTCCTGATTATATTGAGGAAATACTCAAAAATAAGGAAGATACGCAGTATATCGCATCTTCTCTTATCACTGCTGACAGTCTGCTTTATATAGGAAGAGGGCTTGACTACGCTCTTAGTATGGAAGGCTCTTTAAAGCTTAAAGAGATATCATATATCCATTCCGAATCCTATGCTGCCGGAGAACTTAAACACGGTACTATTTCCCTTATTTCCGACGGTATGCCTGTTATCGCAGTTGCAACACAGAAAGCGCTGTTTGAAAAGACAGTAAGCAATATCAAGGAAGTAAAGGCAAGAGGGGCTAAGGTTATAATGGTATGCCGTGACGACTACACTCCTGAAAAGGACGTTGCAGACTACAAATTCGGTCTGCCGGATATCGACGATATTATCATGCCAATGGCTGCTGTTGTTCCTTTGCAGCTTATTGCGTATTATACGTCAGTCCTGAAAGGAAATGACGTTGACAAGCCGAGAAACCTTGCAAAATCGGTAACTGTTGAATAAAACTACTCTGCCGCAGAACTTTCTGCGGCAGATAAAAATAACGGAGTACATTATGAAGTTTACAAAAAGAATTGCATCACTGGTTATGGCAGTTTCTGCGGCGGTATCATTTCTTGCACTGCCGGCTTATGCAGAAGAATCTGCTCTTATCGACGAGCCTGCTGAAGAGGAATCAGCGGCAGAAGAGGAAAGCTACATAACAAGCGGTGACTATAAATATTCTGTTCAGACAGGTGACGACGGAAACGAAGTCGCATTTCTTGAAGAATATATCGGAAGTGACACGAAAATTGAAATTCCGGAGGAAATTGACGGCTATACTGTAACGGGGCTGGGGGACTATACATTTTATCTGAATGATAAGATTACGGAAGTGACTATTTCCGAAAATCTTGCCGATTTCGGATATTTCCCGTTTTACGGCTGTACCTCCCTTACTGAGTTTAAAGTAAATGACAAAAACGAGATTTACACCACTGACAGTGACGGTGCAATAGTCGGCAGGGACGGTCTTGCCATTATGGCTTACCCTACAGGAAAAAATCCCGAAAAATACACAGTTGCTGACGGTATTGTGGCAATAAACGCAAGTACTTTTGCAATGTGTTCAAACCTTAAAGAAATAACATTTCCGGAGAGTGTTGAATTTATAGGGAATTTTGCATTTGCCGAATGTACATCTCTTGAATCAATAGTTCTGCCGGAAAATCTTTCGGCGCTTAGCAACTTTATGTTTTCTGGCTGTACTGCTCTTAAAGACGTGACCCTGCCGGAAAATCTCCAGAAAATCGGGAATGCGTCCTTCTATAAGTGTGAGTCGCTGGAACTTATCGACTTCCCGGTCACTCTGTCAGAAATTGGACAGGCTGCTTTCTGCTCAACAGGAATGACATCTGTTACAATTCCGGCTACAGTTTCCCTGATTGGTTACAGCGCATTCGGTTTCCATACAGATGATAACGACCAGATAGTTGCTGATGAAAACTTTGTTGTAATGGGCTACAACGGCAGCTATGCACAGACCTATTGTAAAGAAAATGAAGTGTCGTTTGTTTCACTTGACGAACCGGAAGATGACAGCAGTCTGACAGAAAAAAACAGTTCAGAAGAAAAGGGACTTAAACCTGGCGTTATTGCCGGTATCTGTGTTGCAGCTGCGGCTGTGATAATAATAGTTGTTGTGATTCTTGTAAATCACGGAAAAAATAAAGATGAAGATGATGAGGACGGGGAAGACGAATCTGACGAATACGACGATACGGAGGATGAAGAATGAAAATTGCCCCGAAAAAAATTTTATGCACGATTTTAGCGGCAGCTGCAGTATTTGCACACTCCATGCCGCTGGTGTACGCCCATGAAGACGAAGAAGAAACTGAAACTGTTCAGACTGCTGCTCCCGAACTTTACGAGGGGGACACGTTTACGGACAATGTGCTCACATATAACAAGGCAAAGGGCGGCGTTTATATAACCGCCTGTGACAGTAATACAACGGCTGTAAATATAGGTGAAAAAATCGACGGTTATAAGATACTTGGAATTTATGACAATGCCTTTGCCGGCTGTAACAAGCTGCGTTCCGCAAGCATTGCCGACGGTGTAAGCTATCTCGGAGAAGGCGCATTTCTCGGCTGTGAAAAGCTTGAAACGGTTAAGCTTCCTGACGGAATAACTGAAATTCCGGCGCAGTGCTTTGCACAGTGCACCAGTCTGAAAGAAATTGAGATACCGGAATCTGTAACATCTGTCGGCTCGTATGCTTTCAGCTACTGCGACAGTCTGGGAGATATTGAACTACCGTCAACAGTTACTTCTGTGGGGGACTATTCATTTGCGTTTTCTTCTCTCGGCGAATCGCTGGAGCTGTGGGAGGGTCTTGAAACCCTGGGAGCAATGTCCTTTTATTACTGCCGTGGGGTAAAGACTGTTTCGCTTCCCTCCACCCTTGAATCTGTAGGCTCTCTTTCTTTCCTGGGCTGTGAGGATCTGGAAAGCTTTGTGGTTTCGGAAAAAAGCGAATATTTCAAGGCAATAGACGGTATTTTGTATTCAGAAGATGAAACAATTCTTGAAGTATTCCCTATGGGAAAGAATATGACTGAATTTGCCGTTCCCGAATCGGTTCTGTACATACCTTCCGGAGCTTTTTTCGACAATCCTTACCTTGAAACCATAACAATGACCGACAGCGTTGAGGCAATCGGAGAAGCGGCTTTTTCAAACTGTACCGCACTTCGCAGTATCACTCTTTCCAATAAGCTGACGGAAATCGGCGGAAGTTTATTCTGCGACTGCTCCTCTCTCAGCAGTATTGAGATACCTGCGTCTGTTGGGTCTATCGGCGATTATGCTTTTCTTGAATGCACTTCGCTTAAAACCATAACAGTTCCGGATACTGTTGAAGCAATCGGTGAATATGCCCTTGGTTTTACTGATGATGAAGAGGGTGAGTTCCATAAGCTGGACGGCTTTAAAATCATGGCGAATTTCGATACTGCCGCAAAGGACTATGCAAAAAGCAACAGAATTTCTATAGAATACCTTGACGAAAACAAGGACCTGCCTTATATTATTGCAATATGTGCTGTTGCAGGCATAATTGTTATAGGAATTGCAGTTGCTGTTATAGTTATTATCAGAAAAAAGAAAAAAACTGATGAGTTTTATCAGAAATAAAAAAACTGACGGGACACTCTGTTTGACAGGGCGTCCCGTTTTGTTTACAGAATATTAGTCCATCTTGGAATTTCGCTTTCAACTATCCATTTAAGTGTGGATTTTGCCGAGTCGTATTCAGCATTCAGCTCGTCATTGCCCGTTTCAATCAGCGCTTTAAGCCGTGAAACTGACTCCTGCACATCGCTGATTTTATCATTATTTATGAACACGCTTGCATAGGTATGAAACTTGTCCCATTTTTTCAGAAGCTTGTCTGCGGACTTCAGAGCCTCTTCGGTGTTGGCAGAGTCGGAATACGACTTGGTTTCGTCAATCAGTCCGATTAATTCATATGTTTCGTGACGGAGCACAAAAAATCCCGAAACTCCCAGAACAATAATTGAAATTATGATGCCGAAGCTTATTTTTATTCTTATCATTTTCCGCTGCTCCTTTTAATCAGATTGTATGTGCCGTTTTTGTCAGCCGTAAGCAGAAAAATATCTGAAAGTTCCATATGCTTTCGCTCTATCAGGTCATATACCCACTGCTTTTTCAGTCCGGTTTCGTTAAGCCCTTGTGTGATAAGCTTGCCGTCGGAAACTATGATTACCGGCGGATCCATTGATGTTCCGGTAAGATTTAGGTCGGTGTTCTTGACATTTCTCTGGGCATACTTTTCATATACCGACACACTTCCGTTGGTTTCAACTATGGCAAACTGAACGTCCGCAATGTCAAACACGCTGTTTCCTCTTAGTGCAGTCATAAGGTCGTCAACGGAAAATCGCAGATCTTCCATGACTTTCTGGTCGAGAACACCGTCACGTATAATAACTTTCGGACTTCCCGAAACAGCATGGCGCAGCCGCTTGGATTTAAGGGAAAGCCACGACATAATGACCTCAAAGCAGACAAGGGAGAGAATAGGCAGTATGCCCATGACAAGGGGGATATTCAGGTCTTCGAGGGGAAGTGTTGCTATGTTTGAAACGAGGATTGTTATTACAAGTTCGGAGGGCTGAAGCTCTCCTATCTGCCTTTTGCCCATGAGTCTTACGGAGAAAATTACGATAATGTATAAAATCAGTGCACGGATAAAAACAATGTTCAAATGAAAACAGTCCTTTCAGATTTTCTTTTGTTTATTTTGCGCAGATTTTGTTATACTATTCAGAAAGTCTGTGACCAGACAGGACAATTCGTTTTTCATTTTATGGTATATGTTTCTTTGAGGCACGACCGGCAGCCAAAAAGAAAATCGAAGGAACGTCGAGGGCGCCGTCCCCTACAAAAATTGATTGCTGCGAATATATCCGATTTCCTTGACTTTTTTCCTGTTTTAGAGTAAAATAGAATAGAATAAATACAGTTAATGAAAGGAATAATTCAAATGTTATCCAATACTGAAAAATCAATGGACAAAATTGTTGACCTTTGCAAGTCAAAGGGATATGTTTACCCCGGCTCTGAAATCTACGGCGGACTTGCAAATACATGGGACTACGGTCCTCTCGGCGTTGAGCTGAAAAACAATATCAAAAAGGCATGGATGAAGAAATTCGTTCAGGAGAATAAATACAATGTGGGACTTGACAGCGCCATACTCATGAACCCGCAGACATGGGTTGCGTCCGGTCATATCGGCGGTTTCTCCGACCCTCTTATGGACTGCAAGGAGTGCAAGACACGTCACAGAGCCGACAACCTCATCGAGGATTTTGACGGTACAAACGTTGCCGGCTGGACAAATGAACAGATGACTGACTATATCCGTGAACACAACATCTGCTGTCCTAACTGCGGCAAGGCGAATTTTACTGATATCCGCCAGTTTAACCTTATGTTCAAGACTTTTCAGGGCGTAACAGAGGATACAAAGTCTGAACTCTATCTCCGTCCGGAAACAGCACAGGGTATTTTTGTAAACTTTGCAAATATTCAGCGTACAACAAGAAAGAAAGTGCCTTTCGGCGTTGCGCAGATAGGAAAGTCTTTCAGAAACGAAATCACACCGGGTAACTTTATTTTCCGTGTCCGTGAATTTGAGCAGATGGAACTTGAATTTTTCTGCAAGCCGGGTACTGACCTTGAATGGTTCTCCTACTGGAGAGGTTTCTGCCGTGACTTCCTGCTTAGTCTTGGACTTAAAGAGGAAAATATCCGTCTTAGAGATCATTCATCGGAAGAACTTTGCTTCTATTCAAAGGCTACTACCGACTTCGAGTACCTCTTCCCGTTTGGCTGGGGCGAGCTCTGGGGCGTTGCGGACAGAACTGACTACGACCTTACACAGCACATCAAAACCAGCGGAAAGTCCCTTGAATACTTCGACCCTGAAACAAACGAAAAGTACATTCCGTATGTAATTGAGCCGTCACTTGGCGTTGAAAGACTGTTCCTCTCAATTGTTACAGAAGCTTATGATGAGGAAGAACTTACTTCCGTTGACAAAAACGGCAACGAGAAAAAGGAAACAAGAACAGTTATGCGTCTGCACCCTGCACTTGCACCGTACAAGGCAGCAGTTCTGCCCCTTGTCAAGAAGCTTACTCCGCAGGCTGAAGAAGTATTTGATATGCTTTCAAAGAAGTTTATGGTCACATTTGACGAAACAGGTACTATCGGCAAGAGATACCGCCGTCAGGACGAGATCGGTACTCCTTTCTGTATCACATACGACTTTGACACTCTTGAAAAGGACGGCTGTGTAACAGTCCGTGACAGAGATACAATGGAACAGGAACGTATAAGCATAGACAAGCTTGTTGAATTTCTTGAAAAGAAAACTGAATTTTAATTTATAACTAAAAAAGGGCGGCTTTGTGCCGTCCTTTCAGTTTGTCGAAAAAACTTAAAACTAACGGGCGACCAATGCTCGCCCGAATACTTGAAAATTAATTTTTTCATATATACAAAAAGAGTGCTCTTTTCAGAACGCTCTTTTTTTTATTTATCCCATTGTAACTACAATCTTGTTTTCAGCCGCAAGCTTGTCAGCCGGAACATAGTTTCCGTCAAGCTTTTCGCCGTTGAGAGTGATTTCCTTTACGCCGCCCTCAACATGGTTCGGGTTCTGCACGTCGATTGAAAGCTGTTTGCCTCTGAATGTCTTTTCAATCTTAAAGCCGTCCCATTCTGAAGGAATTGCCGGGGAAATAACCAGTCCGTCAGCGTCAGGACGCATACCGCAGATACCCTCAACACAGCCTACCATAACTGTTGAAGCAGTACCTGTCAGCCAGTGAACGTGTGAACGTCCCTCAAACGGTGAAGCCTTGCTCTCTGTGAACTGTCCGTGTGCATAAGGCTCGATAACTCTGATTTCAGCCTTGTCGTTCATTGCTGCCGGTGAGCTTTCCATGAAGTACTCAAAGGCTCTGTTTCCGTGACCTAAAAGTGACTCTGCAAGGATAAGCCAGCCCTGTGACTGTGAGAAGATACCGCCGTTTTCCTTTGTGTCAGCATTGAAGATGTGCATAAGCGCACCGTCAAAATAGTGTTCCTTGTAAGGCGGTTCAAGCAGTTTTGCACCGTATGGAGTATTGAGTATATCGTGAACGCTGTTCATAGCCTTTTCAGCCTGTTCAGCGGACGCAAACTTTGAAATAACGCTCCAGCTCTGGGGGTTCAGCCACATATTAGCCTCAGGGTCTTTCTTTGCGCCTACCACTACGCCGTCCTCACGGATTCCTCTGATAAATCTGTCCTCGTCCCAGCACTTTTCAAGTGATGTGCCAAGTTCAGCCTGCACCTTTTCGATGTATGCCTTGTACTCGCTGTCGTTTCTCTCAGCAGCCATGTCCTTTATAACGTTCATAGCGTAGTAAAGCTGGAATGCAACGAATGTGGACTCGCCCTTTGCACCCAGTCTCAGACAGTCGTTCCAGTCAGCGTGAAGTCCGGCAGGCATTGAGTGTGCGCCCAGTCTTTCCATTGAGAAACGGATAGCATTTTTCAGATGGTCATAAACAGTAGCCTCGCCGCCGTTAGCGTAAACGATAACCTCATCTAAGAAAGCCTTGTTTCCGCTTTCACCGATGTACTTCACGATTGTCGGGAACAGCCAGAGAGCGTCGTCAGCACGGTATGACGGATGACCTGTTTCCTTTACATACTCTGGGTCGTCCGGTGTATTTTCGTGACCTGCATTGTGGTTGAACTTAACCAGCGGAAGTCCGCCGCCGTTGTCAACCTGTGCGGAGAGCATGAAACGAATCTTGTCCGCAGCCATTTCCGGATTAAGGTGGATAATACCCTGTATATCCTGCACTGTATCACGGTAGCCGTAACCGTTTCTAAGACCGCAGTAAACGAATGAAGCGGCTCTTGACCAGATAAATGTGATAAAGCACTGGAAAGCGTTCCATACATTTATCATGTTGTTAAACTCCTCTGACGGTGTTTCAACCTGGAAACGGTCGAGGGTTGCGTGCCAGTAATTTTTCAGTTCAGCAATTTCAGCGTCGCACTTGCCGGCAGCCTTGTACTCGTTTAAAATAGCATCAGCCTGTGCGTTGTCCTTCTGACCGAGAATGTAAACAAGTTCAATAGTCTGTCCCGGTTCAAGGGTTATGTCAGACTGTAAAGCACCGCAGGCATTTGAGTTGAAGTTCATTGAGTTGTCAAGCTTACCGTTTTCAACAGCAACAGGGTTTGAATATGTTCTGTATGAACCGATAAAGTTGTCAAGGTTGCCGCATGATGCAGTAATGTCAGCACCAACCATTCCGAAGAAACGCTCTCTGTGGTTTGAACCTGTTTCGTCCTTGCCGGAATTTTCATTGATGTGCTGTAAAATCTTGTTGCCCTCAAAGCTTGTTCTTGTAATGAACAGGGTGTACTGGAGGTTTACCTGATCCTGCTCATAGTTGTTGTCGTTTGTAAATTCAACGAAACCAAAAACAGAAAGCTTTCTTGCCTTGCTGTCATTGTTTGTAATCTTGCTGCGCCATACTTCGTATGTCTTGCCGTTTGGCACATAGTAAGTTGTTTCAGCCTTGATGTCAGCGTATTCGGAGCTGATAACTGTATAGGCAGTACCATGGCGGCACTCGCTCTTATACTTGTCCATAGGCTTGCCCACCGGCTGCCATGAGGCTGACCAGTAATCAGCAGTATCGTTATCTCTTATGTAGATGTAGCGACCCGGGAGAGCCATCATAGAGTTAAAGCGGTAGCGGCTGATTCTTCCGTTTGCACCGGACTTTACAAAACTGTATCCGGCGGCGTTGTTGGAAATAATTGCACCGTATTCCGGTGAACCGAGGTAGTTTACCCATGGTGCCGGAGTATCCGGTCTTGTAATAACATATTCCTTGTTTTTAAGGTCAAAGTAACCGTAGTTCATTTAAAATCTCCTTAAAGCATAATATTCTTTTTCGCATAAAGCTACTTCTATGATAACATTTAAACAGACATATTTCAAGGGGGTAAGAAGAAAAAAATAAGGAAAATTTTATGCTGTATTTAATAGAATCAATTTTTCTGACCTGAGCATATCTGTTTATTGACTTTATTATGGTTGTATGTTAAAATAAAATAAAAATGATATGGAGGTAAATATGAAGAATATTCTTAAAAAGACTGCCGTACTTGTTTCAGCTGTATTATGCATGACTAATATCAGTCTGACTGCCGGAGCGTATGACGAAACTGCCAACCTGCCTGATAACGAGTATGAACTGGAAGTCGTTGATGAGCCTGAAAGCGGATATGTGTACGACGGAATTTACTACGATATTGACGGAGATTTTGCGTATGTTTATGACGCTGACGCCGATATCACCAGTGCAGAGATTATGGATATGGTCGATGGTTGTGCTGTAACAATGATAACCGCCTATGCCTTTTCAGCCTGTGAAAAGCTCGAAGAAATCACAGTGCCAAGCTGTCTCAGCTATATTGACGCAGGTGCTTTTGACAATACCGCATGGTATAAGTCCCAGCCGGACGGTCCTGTTTACATAGGAAACGTGCTTTATGACTATAAGGGGGATATTCCGGAAAATACCAGTGTTGAAGTAAGGGAAGGAACAATTTCCATTTCTCCTTATGCCTTTGCCGGAGAGATGAACACGGAAACCTACGAAGTTGCGGAAACAACTGGTCTTGTATCAGTTCAGCTGCCGGAGATTATTGAACTTATCGGTTACAAAGCCTTTGAGTCATGCACCGGACTTGAAAATATAACAGTACCGGAAAACCAGCACATTGTAATTGAATATGACGCATTTAAAAATACCGCATGGTATAACGCTCAGCCGGACGGTCCTGTTTATGCAGGGTCAGTCCTTTACAGGTATAAGGGAGAAATGCCGGAAAACACTGACCTTGTTCTCAGAGAAGATACAAAAGTAATTTGCGCAAGTGCTTTTTATCCCGATCAGGACGAAAATTCTGATGAGGAAATCGTAAACACAGGTCTTAAAAGCATAACCTTGCCGGAGGGACTTGAATACATAGGCGACGGTGCTTTTCAGTCCTGCCAGTCGCTGACAGAAATTTCTATACCGGACAGAGTTTCAGTAATAGGTGACGGTGCTTTCTTTAACTGCACTTCTCTTTCTTCAGTGAAACTGCCTGAGAATCTCGGCGAAATAGGAATGGCACAGTTTGCACTTTGCGAATCACTCAAAACTATTGAGCTGCCGGAAAACGTTGGAAGTATCGGAGATATTGCGTTTCTGAAATCAGGGCTTACTGATGTTGAAATTTCTAAATATGTTTCTTATATAGGCAGCGGAGCATTTTACTGCCCTTCACTTAAAAATATTACAATACCGAATCCAAGATGTATAATTGAAGATGAAAGCTCAGTTTCAAACTATATGGACGATGAGGGTACAATGTATTATTATGGCACAATAAAGGGATATGCAAATTCCTGTGCTGACATTTATGCTCAGAAATTTGGATACACCTTTGACGGCAGTCTGGGCGTTATCGGTGATATCAGCGATAACGGAAAAATCGACCTTTATGACGCCATAAGGATAGCTGAATACATCATGAACATGAGGACGTTTGATGACAATATGCTTATGATTGCGGATTATAATCTGGATTATGTAGTTAACCTTTATGATGTTATCGCTATTGCGGCTGAACTTCTTCCCAAATAAAAGCAAAGGTTTCGCATGACTTATTAAAGTCGGCGAAACCTTTTTTCTATATCAGAAAATATCAGAAATTTTCCTTTTTATTCCTTTGAACACCTCTGCGCATTTGAATTTGACCTGATAATTTTCCGGGTTTTCCATAACGTCCAGTTCTTCTTTTGTAAAGTAATCTTCTGCGGTGTCAGTATCTGCACTGACTGTTTCAGCTGCCGGAATGCAAAGCGGCGGATACATAACGCACCACCAGTTATGCCCCTGCGCTTCCCCTATTGTTATCCTGAGTGCGTCGTAATTTCCAGCGGGCATTGTCAGATTGCCGTAGACACGGTCGTCAAACTCCATATTAACAAGGCTGCTCTGTGCGTCGTAGTCAAAACCGTTTTCATCTATAACTTCAAGTACGATATCATTTATATAGTCAAGCTTCTTTTCTGCGGTGTTTTTCATTTCCTCAAGGGTACTGCAATTTCCGAAAATCTCCTCAGAATGCTCCAGCAGAGTGTCCCTTACCTTGATTTTAAGCTGCTGGTCCTCTTCACTGTCAGAATTTGCAAGAATGTGCATTCTTAAAACTTCGTTTTCCAGTCCGGAAAGAGTTGATTCAAACTTCGCAAAATTTGAAAAGAGTATTGCTCCAATAAGTCCACCAAGTAAAATAATGTCTGTTTTCTTCATGTCATTCACCTCACAGGTATCATTGGCAGATTTTTCAGACATTATTCAGAGAAGTTATTCCGTTTCCAGAAAAACAATCTCCGGCGGATTGAAAATCCTCAGTTTCCCGATTCCTCCTGAAACCACCATTGCAGTTTTGCCCGACTTATAAATACCCTTGCTGTATTTCGGAAAAAACTTCCTCTCCGGCGAAAGCAAGCCGCCTATAAAGGGCAGTCTGACTGCTCCTCCGTGGACATGACCGCTGAAAACCAGATCTGCCCCCCACTGTGCGTAGGCGTCAAGGCAAAAGGGATTGTGGGCTGAAAGAATGGTGAAACCCTCCTTTTTCCCAAGGGCGTTTTCAAGCTCGTCCGCCGTGTACTTTTCAAGATTGGAATATCCGCCGTCCGGATTTTTGTAGATACTGCTTTTCAGATTTGCACCGGCAATTTTTATCTGCCTGCCGCCATATTCAAACACAGTCTGACTGTTTTCAAGATAATTCACGCCGTTTTTCTTCATAATCTGTTTATAGACGCCGTATTCCTTTTCCGGCAGGTCAAGCTCATGATTTCCCGGACTGGCATAAACAGGACATATTTTTGTGAGTTCAGCAGTCAGGCGGTCAAGGCGGGAAAAATCCTTTTCCGTTCTGGAGACAATGTCCCCTGTCAGCAGGATAAAATCCGGTTCAAACTGTTTTACTTTGGCGCATATCTGCTTTTCACAGCGCTTTTTGTGTATATCCGATATCTGTACGATTTTCAGTCCTTTTATGCCGGTTCTGACTGTGTACCGTTTAATTAACAGCAGTTTGTTTTCGGCATAAATATAAATTGAAAATAGTATAAGAAAGCATATTATCAGGCAGATAAACTCCATTTTAAAGTCCTTTCACTGGGGTGCTAAAAAGTCAAAGCAGGGAATATTTCTCAAAACTCCGAATATCAGCAGAATTGCAATCATGGTATAAATCATGACCTGCATCAGCTTATTGTAAAGGGGTACGCCTGTTTTTATATAGCCGTATGCCCTCATGGCAAAAAACAGGAGCAGAAAGGGCAGTAAGACAAACACAGCACAGTTGCTGCGGAATGCACCGTAAAAATCCAGCTTTATCATATGCTGAAACATTCTTGTAACGCCGCAGCCGGGGCAGTAAAAACCAGTCACTAATTTTGTGGGGCATTTTATGGAAATTACAAAGGTAGACAGATAATAAACAATGCCTGCTGCTAAAACAGCAGCAAGCATTGAAATAATTTTTAAAAATCTTTTTCTCATTATGCAGGCATTGAAGACATCTTGTTAAGCTCTGACTGAATAAGGCAGTAGCTTACGATGCCAAGACCGAATAATGCAAGAACGAGGTAGAGTACACCATTGTTTGTGGCAGGCAGACCTCTCTTCTGCTGAGCGTATTCAATCTTTTCTCCGGCTTTATAGAACCATACCCAGAGATAGATAGAGCAGGTGATGAGTGAAAGCAGGAAAACAATTCCGCCGCTTGTGTCATTTGGTTTGTCTGAAACTGTGTTAACATCGTTTACCATGCAGATGAACCAGTAGATTCCGTAAATTCCGCAGGTGACAATAGAAAGAATGATGCATACAGCAATGTTTCTGTTTTGTACCATAAGTAAAAAACCTCCCAATATTATTTACAAATAGATTATATCATATATTTTACTTATGATTAGGGTAAATTCCCCTATAAATCATATACTGTCTGGTTGCATAATTTTCAATACAAAAATTTATATATTTATACAAAAATCGACATTATGTAATCTTCATCAAGTCTGAATGACGGCCGGAAATTCTCTGAACCGCAGTAATTGCGCACACTTTTCACAAACCATCTTCCCTCGCTGCTTTGCATCAGTTTTTCAAGGGACATTGTGCAAACCATAAGTTTACCCTCTGCGACATCTGCCTCAAAGACATTGCCAAGCTTGTGATTGCGCTCCCAGTTGTCGATAGTCTGGACTATCGGGTAATAACCCTTTGGGGTGTCGTCTAAAACTGCGCAGACTCCGCTTGTTACAATGTTGTACCACTGGGGCGTTGAATAACGCTCGCTTGGGAAGAGTGAAAGGGATTGGTGGTGCTTGTCAATAAGCAGTCCCATTGTTCCGGTGGGGACAGGCTTATTCATACTTTCTGATATCGAGCGGAACATTGGGTAACACCAGAAATCAGTGCAGTAAACCCCATCGATACTGTTTTTCAGCTTATCGGTTATAAGCAGTACATTGCCGCCGTTTTTAAGCTCTTCAAGAGCCTCTGCGGGATTTTCGGTCATAAGAACGCTGTCCGTGATTTCCGGCATATCCGTTTCGGGGAATACCCACAGGTCATAGCTGTTTTCGGTGTTTTTTGCAGTAAGGGTGAGGGTTATCTTTTCAGGTGCAGTATATTCCGGCACTTTCCAGTTTATCACCCCAAGATTTATAAGACCCGTCTGCTTCCGGGTTTCAAATTCTCCCCCGGCAAGGACACGGCTGTCCTGGGATATCTCCCAGCGGATATAATCGTCAGGGAAACCGCCGGGAATATAGCAGCGGGCGGAAATGTAAGCTGTAAACTCGCTGCCGGAAATAACATAGTCTTCAAACTGTGCAAGCAGCACCTTGTCCGAGCAGAATCCACGCCACTTTTCAGCAGTTACAAAGCCTTTGTTTTCCATGAAGGCGTTGAGTATGCCGACAAGAGCAGTACCCTGTCCGGGAAAATCCTGTAAGTCAAGCAACTGGAATCCGGCAAGCTTTTCGGAGCGCATTGCCGTTTCAATCTCATTTTTATAGCATTCAGCCGCAAAGTATCCGGCAGCCTTATAGAATTTTTTCCATCTGTCAAGCATACCCTTTTTATCAAGACGTTCTCTGAATATCTCAAAATTTTCAGCCTTTAAAACGCCGGAATATTTGCTTATCTCTTCAAGATCAGGGTAGAAGGTGTATTGTCCCACTTCATGGGAAACAACAGGAATTTTCGGGTCAAGACCGCCGGAACCGCCAGTCACCTTAACTTTCTTTACCCCTGTGCCGTACTGTATCTCAATTTCGCCCTCAGCGGCAGAACCGTCCACAGAAACCGGCGGACAGATTATCATGTCGTAGCTGTGGGAGGTGCTGGGCTTGTCCGTCTGAATATGACCTAAAGGAGCGTCACACATTGCATAAGACCCCCTTATAAGCCTTTCACCGCTTAAACGAACGCCGCAGAAAAAGTCATCATTTTCAACAATTGTAGGGTAAAACTGAAAATTGTTTGAACCCATTGTGTATAAATGACGGCGGTCGTATGCCTTGTAATCTTTCATTATACAGTTCATGCGCTGCGGATTTCCCCACAGTTCGTTTCCAAGAGAAAACATACAGAAAGACGGGTGATTTCCGAAAGCGTCCATCATTTTATAGCCTTCGTTTATCAGATATTCCTGTTCGGCGGCGTTGAAGCCGTCCTCGTTTTCTGCCGGAAGAGTACCCCAGAAAGGCAGTTCAGGTTCCATGTAGATACCAACCATATCAGCCGCTGTAAAGGCAGCGTCCGGCGGACAGCAGGTGTGGAAACGATAGTGATTTATGCCGTAGTCCTTTGCTGTTTTAAGCACCTTTACCCAGCTTTCCACATCTGTCGGTGCAGCGCCTGTAATTGGAAATACAAGACCGTCGTGCTTTCCCCGGAGGAAAACCGGTTCGCCGTTTATCTTAAACTCCATTCCGTCTGCTGTGAACTCTCTCATGCCGAACTTTGTGTGTTCAATATCTCCGTTAGCAAACTCAATGGTCATGGTGTAAATATTAGGTGCATATTCGCTCCAGAGGTGTATGTCTTCACCCATGGAATATGTAAATTCCGCAATACCATCCCTGTCTGCGGAAATTTCAAACTGCTGCTGGGGACAGCAGTCGTCACCTATGAAAGCAACTGCGTTTATTTCTGCCTTATCACAGCCGCACAGGTGAAGTCTTACTCTGACAGTTTTGCTGTGAATATCCGGAAATATCTGAATATTTTCCGCATAGCAGTTTTCATAGGTGCGCAGTGAGATTTCGCCGGTTATACCGTTCCAGTTGGTCTGGGTGTCGGGAGAGGTAAGGTGTCCGCCGGCTGTGGGGTAGTCTGTGTTGTCAACCATGACTGTGATTATGTTTTCGCCGTCTTTCAGATACTCCCCCACATCGTAGACATGAGGGGTGCTCAGACTGTCAAGAAGTCCCCCTGCCGGTGTGCCGTTAATCCAGAGCATTGTTTTTCTGGTTCTTTCCAGGAAAAGTCTGATATTTTTGCTACTGATATCATTTAATATGACCTTGCGCTGAAACCATGCACAGCCCTCAAACTTATATTCCTCTGTGAGAAATCCGGTTTCACGGGCAGTATTTTTTTCGCCTTTTCCCGCAATAGAGAGGGTTGCCGGGAGCATAATGCTGTCGTCAAAATCATCATTGTAAAATTTCTTTTCAATACCTTCTTTGGCGGGGTCAAGGCGAAGTCCCCATAAGCCGTCGAGATATATAATATTTTTCATAAGTTCTCCTTGTTTGAGAGGTTAATGCTTCTTTTAGATATTATTATATCATTTCATTATCAAAAATAAAAGAGTAATTTGTATTTTTTCTATATTTAACTAATTAATTCCGGTAATTTTTTTGCATTTTTTGCTCCCTGCTGTTGAAATAATGAAAAAAATGTGGTATAATTTCTTTATATAATGTTTTAAAGCGTTCAGGCTTTAATTTTTAAACTGTTGTTATCTCGTTGACTGTCAGCGTGAATTAACAGTGGTTATATGTTCAAAATCCACAAAAATGAAATTAGCTATTGCAACTTTTTCACAATCGTGATATATTAATAAATAGTATTTATAAAAGTATTTCAATGGGAGGTTCAGCCGCATGACTGACTTGGTTTTTAATAGTTTTTCGGTTATGCCGGGTGAGCCGGCGATATACCGAGTCTGAAAAATATTGATATCATGATAATTTATATATTATAGTAAACGAAAAATCAATTTTTAGTTTACTATTAGCCGACACGCACGGAGCGAACGAAGTAAGCAGATGTGCGAGGCAATAAAAATATACATAGTGAATGTAAAAATCTTTTTGCGTTCACTATACACTGAAAGGAACTTGTTTACTTATGAAAATATCCGGTTCACAGATTATAATTGAGGTTCTGCTTGAACAGGGCTGTGACTGCATTTTCGGTTATCCGGGCGGTCAGGTTATAAACATTTATGACGCCCTCTATCAGAATCAGGACCGCATTAAGCATATCATTACTGCTCACGAGCAGGGCGCTGCCCATGCCGCAGACGGCTACGCAAGAGCCACAGGCAAGACTGGTGTTGTACTTGCAACTTCCGGTCCGGGAGCGACAAACCTTGTAACAGGTATCGCAACAGCATACCTTGACTCCGTTCCTATAGTTGCCATTACAGGAAATGTACCGTGCAGTCTGCTGGGACGTGACAGCTTTCAGGAGGTTGACATCTGCGGAGTTACCCTCCCTATCACAAAGCACAATTACATTGTAAAGGACGTAAACGACCTTGCTGATACTCTCAGAGAAGCTTTCAGAATTGCAAAGTCAGGCCGTCCGGGACCAGTTCTTGTGGACATTCCAAAGGACGTTCAGATTGCTCAGACAGAGTTTGAAAGCAAAAAGCCGGAGCCGGAGTTTGAAAACCCCAAAGCCTGCGATGAACAGCTTAAAGCAGCTGCTGAATTGATTGCCGAAGCGCAGAAGCCTTATATCTACTGCGGCGGCGGTATAATTTCCGGTGACGCTGAAAAAGAGGTTATGGAGTTTGCAGAGCTTATCGACGCTCCGATTGGGTGCAGTATGATGGGCGTTTCAGCTATTCCGTGCTCAAATCCGAGATTCCTTGGCATGCAGGGAATGCACGGTCACTATGCGTCCTCAATGGCACAGGCTGAAGCTGACCTTGTAATCGCAGTAGGCGCAAGATTCAGCGACAGAGCCACAGGAAACAAGCAGGTTTATGTAAGAAACTGCAATATCATACATATAGATGTGGATGATGCCGAGATTGACAAGAACATCACAAGCCATCTGGGAATAAACGGCGATGTAAAGGAAACCCTTGCAAAGCTCAATACCATGCTTTCAAAACAGAGCCACCCTGCATGGACTGCCGAAATCGAACAGCTTAAGGCAAAAGAAGCCGGAATGGTTCAGAAGTCGGATGTCATGACACCTTATGACATTATTGAAACAGTTAACGCAAAAATGCCGGAGGACGCTGTTATCGCAACAGACGTTGGCCAGCATCAGATGTGGGTTGCCCAGCACTATAAATTTGAAAAGCCGAGAACATTCATTTCAAGCGGCGGTTTGGGTACTATGGGCTTCGGACTGGGCGCTGCAATCGGCGCATACACTGCGACTAAGAAACCGACAGTTTTATTCACAGGCGACGGCAGTTTCGGCATGAATTTACAGGAGCTTGCAACAGCCGTTTCAACCAATGCGCCGGTAATCGTTGTACTTATGAACAACGGCGTTTTGGGTATGGTAAGACAGTGGCAGACGCTGTTTTTCAACAAGCACTATTCTAACACAACTCTCTGCCGTCAGACAGATTTTGTAAAGCTTGCCGAGGCTTTCGGCGCACTGGGATTCCGTGCGGAAAACACAGCAGAGCTTTCAGACGCCCTTGACAAGGCTATCGAAGCAAAGCGTCCGGCAGTTATTGACTGCAAGATTGATATGGACGAATTTGTACTTCCGATGCTCCCTCCGGGCGGTTCAATTGACGATATCATAACAGAAATCCACGGAGGTGAGATCTGATGGAAAGATATGTTTTCAGTATACTGGTAGCCAACAAGTTCGGCGTTCTCACACGAGTTTCAAGTATGTTCACAAGAAGAGGCTTTAACATTGATACCCTCACTGTGGGCGAAACAGAATCTCCGGAATTTTCAAGAATTACCATCTCCATGAGAGGTGACGAATATTCCAGAACTCAGATTATCAAACAGCTGAGTAAAATGCACGACGTCAAGCAGGTTCAGGTCATGGAACGTGACAAAACCGTTACCCGTGAACTGCTGCTTATAAAAATAAAGAATGATTCCAAGACAAGACAGGACATTCTTGCGGCGGTTGACGTTTTCCGCTCAAAAATCGTAGACTATTCTCCGGACGCTCTCTGTATTGAGATTACCGGCGAAAGTTCAAAAATCAATGCTTTTATTGAGCTTGTAAAGCCTTTCGGCATAATGGAGATATGCAGAACAGGTATTGTAGCTCTTGAAAGAGGCAGCCATTGTCTTAATTCAGAGGTTGCCCAATAAACTATATTAAAGGAGTCTTTATAATGTCAAACACAGCAAAGGTATTTTATCAGGAAGACTGCGATTTATCCTTACTTTACGGCAAGACAATAGCTGTTATCGGTTACGGCAGCCAGGGTCACGCTCACGCTCTCAATGCTAAGGAATCTCTCGGCGACAACGCAAGAGTTATTATCGGTCTTTACGAAGGAAGCAAGTCATGGGACAAGGCAGTTAAGCAGGGCTTTGAGGTATTCACTGCTGCTGAAGCTGCAAAACAGGCTGACATCATCATGATTCTTATCAACGATGAAAAGCAGGCTGCTATGTACAAGCAGGACATCGAGCCAAACCTCAAGGAAGGCGATATGCTCATGTTCGCTCACGGTTTCGCTATCCACTTCGGTCAGATCGTTCCTCCGTCATTCGTTGACGTTACAATGATCGCTCCAAAGGGACCTGGTCACACAGTAAGAAGTGAATATCAGGCTGGCAAGGGTGTTCCATGCCTCGTAGCAGTTGCTCAGGACGCAACAGGCAAGGCTCAGGACATGGCTTTAGCTTACGGTCTTGCAATCGGCGGCGCAAGAGCTGGTGTTCTTGAAACAACTTTCAGAACAGAAACAGAAACAGACCTCTTCGGCGAACAGGCAGTTCTCTGCGGCGGCGTTTGCGCTCTTATGCAGGCTGGTTTTGAAACTCTCGTTGAGGCTGGCTATGACCCGAGAAACGCTTACTTTGAGTGTATCCACGAAATGAAGCTTATCGTTGACCTTATCTACCAGAGCGGTTTTGCTGGTATGAGATACTCTATCTCAAACACTGCTGAATACGGCGACTACATCACAGGTCCGAAGATCATCACAGAGGACACTAAGAAGGCTATGAAGCAGATTCTCAAGAACATTCAGGACGGTTCATTTGCTAAGGAATTCCTCCTCGATATGTCACCGGCAGGCGGTCAGGCTCACTTCAGAGCAATGAGAAAGCTTGCTTCTGAACATCCGTCAGAAAAGGTCGGCGAAGAGATCAGAAAGCTTTACAGCTGGAACAACGAAGAAGACAAGTTTATCAATAACTGATTCACTTGCCGTATA
This sequence comes from Oscillospiraceae bacterium, assembly GCA_022788225.1. Lineage (GTDB taxonomy): Bacteria > Bacillota > Clostridia > Oscillospirales > Ruminococcaceae > Porcipelethomonas. Next base: position 67,149 of record JALEVO010000159.1, read on the forward strand.
ATTTAATAAGTATCTCCGATTGTAAACGTAATCGGACTGTATGTATTTGCTGCTTTCCTGATTTACAAAGTCGGGAAAGCAGTTTGCGTTTTAGACAATTTAATCTGAAAAAATGAGGTAAAGAAAAATGGCTGAAAATTTTTTCTGTGACGGAGTTGAAATGGCTCCTCAGCGTTCACTTTTCAACGCTCTGGGTATGACCCGTGAAGAAATGAAAAGACCGCTGGTTGGTATCGTTTCATCTTACAATGAGATTGTACCGGGTCACATGAACATAGACAAAATCGTCGAGGCTGTTAAGCTCGGCGTTGCAATGGGCGGCGGTACTCCTGTAGTATTCCCTGCAATTGCAGTATGCGACGGTATCGCAATGGGACACAAGGGCATGAAGTATTCTCTCGTTACCCGTGACCTTATCGCTGACTCAACAGAGTGCATGGCGCTGGCTCACCACTTTGACGCTCTCGTTATGGTACCAAACTGCGACAAGAACGTTCCCGGACTGCTTATGGCAGCGGCAAGAGTTAACGTTCCTACTGTATTCGTAAGCGGCGGTCCTATGCTTGCAGGTCATGTAAAGGGCAAGAAAACAAGTCTTTCAAGTATGTTTGAAGCTGTCGGCGCATATTCTGCCGGCAAGGCTACTCTGGAGGACGTTGAGGAGTTTGAGAACAAGGCTTGTCCAACCTGCGGTTCATGCTCGGGTATGTACACTGCAAACTCCATGAACTGTCTGACAGAAGTTTTAGGTATGGGACTTCGTGGAAACGGTACAATTCCGGCTGTATACTCCGAGAGAATCAAGCTTGCAAAACAGGCTGGTATGGCTGTAATGGAACTGGTAAGAAAGAATATCCGTCCACGTGACATCATGACAGAAAAGGCATTCCACAACGCTCTTACAGCCGATATGGCTCTGGGCTGTTCAACTAACAGTATGCTCCATCTTCCGGCTATCGCAAACGAGTGCGGAATCACAATAAATCTTGACATGGCAAACGAGATTAGTGCAAAGACTCCTAACCTCTGCCACCTTGCACCTGCCGGTCACACCTACATGGAAGACTTGAACGAAGCCGGCGGCGTTTATGCGGTACTTAACGAGCTGAACAAGAAGGGTCTTATCAACACTGATGTTATGACTGTAACTGGTCAGACACTTGGTGAAAACATCAAGGGCGTTGTAAACAGGAACCCTGAAATTATCAGAACTATCGACAATCCGTACAGCGAAACAGGTGGCATTGCGGTACTCAGAGGCAATCTTGCGCCGGACGGCTGTGTTGTAAAGAGAAGTGCTGTTGCACCGGAAATGCTGACACATTCTGGTCCGGCAAGAGTATTCAACAGCGAGGAAGAGGCTATCGAGGTAATCAGAGGCGGCGGTATCAAGGCTGGAGATGTTGTTGTTATTCGCTATGAGGGACCTGCCGGCGGTCCTGGCATGAGAGAAATGCTCTCACCGACTTCCGCTATTGCCGGAATGGGTCTTGACAAGGACGTTGCCCTTATTACTGACGGACGTTTCAGCGGTGCAACAAGAGGTGCGGCTATCGGTCACGTTTCTCCGGAGGCTGTAAGCGGCGGCAACATCGCATACGTTCAGGACGGCGACATTATCTCAATCGACATTCCGAACTACAAAATCACTCTCGAAGTTTCCGACGAGGAACTTACCGAGAGAAAGAAAAATACAAAGATTCTCGTAAAAGAGGGTATCACAGGCTACGCAAAGAGATATGCGGCTATGGTTTCCTCTGCGGATAAGGGCGCTATTATTAATAAATAAGCGGAATTTACGGCAGCTGTATGTGTAACCTTATTGAGGGAAACCCTTTTGAAAAAGGGTTCTCCCTCAAACTCCCTTCCTAAAACTTTAACCTATTTTTTCTCATAGGGGCACAGCCCCTATGAGAAAAAATGAATCAAAATTCTTTGGAAAGGGGTCTGGGGAAGAACCATTCCTCAGAAAGGTTTGCCCCAGCAGGGTTGCGTATATACTGCCGCAAATTCCTATTTTTACAATAAATCTGAAAGGAATGATATAAATGGGCATGACAATGACGCAGAAAATACTTGCGGCTCATGCAGGACTGGACAAGGTTGAGGCTGGACAGTTAATCTTAGTAAACCTCGATTTAGTCCTCGGCAACGATATTACCTCTCCGGTTGCCATAAAGGAATTCAACAAGCTGGGCGCTGAAAACGTCTTTGACAAGGACAAGGTTACAATGGTTATGGACCACTTTGCTCCTAACAAGGACATCAAGGCGGCTGAACAGTGTAAAATGTGCCGTGACTTCTGCGGTGAAAAGGACATTACAAACTTCTACGACGTAGGCGAAATGGGTATCGAACACGCTCTGCTCCCGGAAAAAGGACTTGTTGTTTCGGGTGACGCAGTAATCGGTGCGGACTCACACACCTGTACATACGGCGCACTGGGCGCATTCTCAACAGGCGTTGGCTCAACTGATATGGCTTGCGGCATGGCAACAGGCAAGGCTTGGTTCAAAGTACCATCCGCTATCAAGTTTGAACTGAAAGGCAAGCTTAACAAGTACGTTACCGGCAAGGACGTAATACTCCACATTATCGGCATGATTGGTGTTGACGGTGCGCTTTACCGTTCAATGGAATTTACCGGCGAGGGACTTTCCTCACTCTCCGTAAGTGACAGACTGTGCATGGCTAACATGGCTATTGAAGCTGGTGCTAAAAACGGTATCTTTGAGGTTGACGACAAGACTATTGAATACGTCAAGGAACACAGCAACAGAGAACCAAAGGTTTACAAGGCTGACCCAGACGCACAGTACGACGAAACCTACGTTATTGATTTAAGCGAAATCAAGCCGACTGTTTCTTTCCCGCATCTGCCGGAAAACACACATACAGTTGACGAAATTGATGATATAAAAATCGACCAGGTTGTAATTGGTTCATGCACAAACGGCAGACTTGAGGACTTACAGCTTGCCGCTGAGATTTTAAAGGGCAAAAAGGTTGCTAAAAATGTAAGAACAATCATCATTCCGGCAACACAGAAAATTTACCTTGAAGCTATGGAACAGGGACTTCTGAAAATCTTCATCGAGGCGGGAGCAGTTGTTTCAACTCCGACCTGCGGACCGTGCCTTGGCGGCTACATGGGTATTCTGGCAGAGGGTGAAAGAGCCGTTGCAACAACAAACAGAAACTTTGTAGGCAGAATGGGACATGTTGATTCCGAAATTTACCTTGCAAGTCCGGCTGTTGCGGCAGCGTCGGCTATTGCAGGAAAAATTGCAGAGCCAAAGGAGGTAATGTAAGATGGTTTTTGAGGGTAAGGTTATAAAATACGGCGACAACGTTGACACAGACGTTATCATTCCGGCAAGATACCTGAACACAAGTGACAAGAAAGAGCTTGCCTCCCACTGCATGGAGGACTTAGACGCTACTTTTGCCGGACGTGTCCAGAACGGCGACATCATGGTTGCCGGCTTTAACTTCGGCTGCGGTTCTTCCCGTGAACACGCTCCTATTGCTATCAAGGAAAGCGGTATTTCTCTGGTTATTGCAAAAAGCTTTGCAAGAATTTTCTACAGAAATTCAATCAACATCGGTCTTGCGATTTTAGAGTGTCCGGAGGCTGTTGACGCTATCGAAGAGGGACACACAGTCGAGGCAGACCTTGACAAGGGCGTTATCACTGACAAGACAACAGGAAAGCAGTTCAGGACAGAGCCGTTCCCGGAGTTTATCCAGTCCATTATCACCAACGGCGGACTGGTTGAGTCAATCAAAAACGGCAGCTTTAAATAAGGAGTAACAACAATGGAATTTAATATAGCATTGCTCAGAGGCGACGGTATTGGTCCGGAAATCGTGGACAGCGCCGTTGAGATTCTGAAAAAAACAGCAGACAAGTTCGGACACAAATTCAACTTCACCCCTTACCTCATAGGTGGTGCGGCTATTGATGCAACAGGCAAGCCACTGCCGGAGGAAACAGTAAAGGGCTGTCTTGCAAGTGACAGTGTGCTGCTTGGTGCAGTAGGCGGTCCTAAGTGGGATAATCTGCCGGGTGACCAGCGTCCGGAAAAGGCTCTTTTAGGTATCCGTGCGGCACTGGAGCTTTTCACAAACCTGCGCCCTGCAAAGCTTTACAAGGCTTTAAAGGACGAGTGTCCGCTTCGCCCTGATATCGTTGCAAACGGCTTTGACCTTATGATGGTAAGAGAACTGACAGGCGGTATCTACTTCGGCGAAAGAGGAAGAAGAGAGGGCAAGTACGGCGAAGAGGCTTACGATACAGAGTGTTACAGCAAAATGGAAATCGAGCGTATCGCAAAGGTTGCCTTTGAAACTGCAAGAAAGAGAAACAAGAACGTTATCAGCATAGACAAGGCTAACGTTCTCGAAAGCTCACGTCTGTGGAGAGCAACAGTTCACGAAATCGCAAAGGACTATCCGGACGTAACCTGCACAGATATGCTGGTTGACAATGCGGCTATGCAGCTGGTTAAAAATCCGGCACAGTTTGACGTTGTTGTAACTTCAAATATGTTCGGCGATATCCTGTCAGACGAGTCCTCACAGATCACAGGTTCAATCGGTATGCTTCCGTCAGCGTCACTGGGTTCAACAAAGAGAGGTATGTACGAGCCTATCCACGGTTCTGCTCCTGACATTGCCGGACAGAACAAGGCAAATCCTATTGCTACAATCCTTTCAGCCTCAATGATGCTCAGATACTCTTTCGACCTTGACAAGGAAGCAGACGCTATTGACGCGGCTGTTGACAGATTCCTTGAAGAGGGCTACAGAACTGCTGACCTCGTTGGAAACACTGGCGTTAAGCCGCTTTCAACAACCGAGGTAACAGAAAAGATTTTAGAGTTTATCTAAGAAGGTGCTTTTACCGTGAATGACAAATTGCAGGAGCTTCATTTCAAATTAAGCTCACTGGTTATTTTCAGGGATATTATGAACTGCCGCACCATGCAGAGTCTTGAAAAGCTTTTAAGCAGTTTTGATGATGATGACACAGCAACGCAGATTCAGGCGTATTCCGACTTTGTTTCAAACCTTTACCGACACCACAATGATTTAAGCTCATACATTCTCACTCTCATTTTAGAGGACGAGAACATCTACATGATAAGAAAGGCGCATAAGCTTGAAATAAGTGATAAAATGCACGAATGTCTTGTAAATGAGCTTGAATCACTTCAGTCCATTGCTGAAATGACTTCGGAAATGGTGCGCAGAAACATAGCCTATGACGGCTTTCTGCCGGAATGGGACAACACTCCATACGATTTTAAGGCGGAGTATAAAAACAGAGTTGACAATATTGAGCGTTACGGCTACGGCATTTACGCAAAATATTATATGTTTATTGTCAAGGAAAGCAATATTGTGCCTGTCAAGTACCCTGACGAGATAAAGCTTTCACAGCTTATCGGCTACGAAAAACAGCGTCAGTTGATAATCGACAACACGCTGGCGCTGATAAACGGCAAGCCTGCTTCAAATGTACTGCTGACAGGTGACGCCGGCACAGGCAAGTCCTCCTCAGTCAAGGCTATTGCCAACGAATTCCGTGACAGGGGACTGCGTATAATAGAGGTGCGCAAGGACCAGCTCCGGGATATTCCGGTAATAATCGACAATCTGAGCCGTAATCCGCTGAAATTTATCCTCTTTATCGACGACCTTTCCTTTGCGTCGGACGATGATAATTTCGGTGCGCTGAAAGCAATACTGGAAGGCTCTGTTTCGGCAAGGGCGGACAATATTGCAATCTATGCCACAAGCAACAGGCGTCACCTTGTCAAGGAAAGCTTTTCCGACAGGGACGGCGACGATATGCACAGAAACGACACTGTTCAGGAGCTTGTCTCTCTTTCAGAGCGTTTCGGACTTAAAATTGCCTTTTCAAGACCTAACAAGGCGGAATACCTTGAAATTGTGTTCGGACTTGCAAAGCAGAACAAGCTTGATATGTCCGAGGAGGAACTTGAAAAGGAGGCGGAGCGTTACGCTGTTGGCAGGAGCGGACGTTCTGCAAGAGCTGCAAAGCAGTTTATTGATAAAATGCTTACCTGCCATGACACACTGAATTAAAAGCTATGACGGGAACCTTTCCGGTTTACGGTCTTACAGAGAACCGCTCCCGGCTGAGAAACGGCGGACACGATTCCAGAATATTATCCTCCCTGAGCTGACGGCTGAACCCTCAGAAACCGTGTAAACAGGCTGCTGACGAATTAAGCCGCTCCGGTTTCCCCCGTTAAAAGGGAACGTATTGTCAGATACGATAAAGTATTGTTTTGGGGTGGTTAGCGGAGCATTTGCTTCGTCCCTGAAACGAAATTTAATGAAATGAGTGTATAAAAAATGCTGACTCTTGATAAAATCTACCATGCAAGCTATGTGCTGAAAAATGTAATCAGAAAGACTGACCTTATCCATGCCCCGAAAATCAATCCGGAGAGCGAAATTTATCTGAAAACTGAAAATCTTCAGATAACCGGTTCATTTAAGGTAAGGGGCGCTTACTACAAAATTTCACAGCTGAGTGATGAGGAAAAGGCTAAGGGCGTTATTGCCTGCTCTGCCGGAAACCACGCTCAGGGCGTTGCTCTTGCTGCCGCAAAAAACGGTATCAAATCACTGATTTGTCTGCCGGACGGCGCACCTATCTCCAAGGTTGAGGCAACCAAAAGCTACGGAGCAGACGTATGCTTAGTCGAGGGCGTTTATGATGACGCATACAACAAAGCGCTCCAGCTTAAAGACGAAAAGGGATATACTTTCATTCACCCATTTGATGATGAAAATGTTATTGCAGGACAGGGTACTATCGGTCTTGAACTTTTAGACCAGCTGCCGGATATCGACGCTATAATCGTTCCTATCGGCGGCGGCGGACTTATCTCAGGCGTTGCGTTTGCGGCAAAGCAGCTGAAACCGGACATCAAAATCTACGGCGTTCAGGCAAGCGGTGCGCCGAGCATGGTAGTTTCTATGGAAAGCGGAAAAATTGAGTGCCTTGATGACGTTTCCACAATTGCGGACGGTATCAAGGTTAAGGAACCGGGCGTGAACACATTTGATTTCTGCCAGAAATATGTTGATGAGATTGTAACAGTAACCGATGACGAAATTTCATCAGCTATACTTGCCCTTATTGAACAGCACAAGCTTATTGCCGAGGGTGCGGGAGCAGTTTCCGTTGCGGCAGCTATGTTCAACAAAGTACCGATAAAGGGCAAGAGGACTGTTTGTCTTGTTTCCGGCGGTAACATTGACGTTACGATTCTTTCAAGAGTTATTAAGAGAGGTCTTCTGAAATCAGGACGTTCAGACTCCATAAATATTGAGCTGATGGATAAGCCGGGACAGCTGCGTGACGTTTCAAGAATCATTGCAGAGCTTGGCGGAAATGTTGTTGCCATTCACCATGAGAGAGCGAGTGAAGGCTCTGACATCAACGGCTGTTATTTAAGAATCGTTCTGGAAACAAGAAACTTCGAGCACAAAATGACTATCAGAAAAGCCCTTGCAGACGCAGGTTTCAAGATAGTTGAATAAGGAGGAAATTATCATGTCAAAAACAATTTACACACCGGACGCACCGGAAGCATTAGGACCATATTCACAGGCTGTTGTTACAGGCGGACTGGTTTATACTTCCGGTCAGATTGCGATAAATCCGGCAACAAATGAAATCGAGGCACAGGACATTGAGGGACAGACAACACAGGTTATGAAGAATCTGGGAGCAGTACTCAAGGAGGCTGGTTCTTCCTTTGAAAAGGCTGTAAAGACAACCTGTTTCCTTAGAAATATGTCTGATTTTGCGTCATTCAACAAGATCTACGGCGAATATTTTACATCAAAGCCGGCAAGAAGCTGTGTAGCAGTAAGAGAACTGCCGAAGGGCGTGCTTGTTGAGGTTGAGGTTATTGCAGAGGTATAAAAGCAAAACTATGCCCGCCGAAGGTTGAATCAAAAGTTTCGCCAGCCTTTTCAAAGGCTGCAGGGGTTCAAAGGGGACGGCGATCCCCTTGTCGCCCTCCGCAGAGGGCGAAACTCTCTAAAGCCGCCGTTCTTTGTGCAAAAATACGTTAACTTTACAACACAATTAAACTAAGAAAAATCCAAATTACCCACGGCGGCTTTGTCATTCAACAGCGACAGCGCATTGAATGACCGCCGACAGGCGAGAAAAACTAACGATGCGAAAAAAGTAACCCTCTGAGAAATTATCAGAGGGTTGTCTGTTTATATTCTTAGATTTTACTTGATTCATACCGTCAGTTTTTCGCCGCCTGACGGCGGTTCATTTAATTCGCTGTGCTCTTAAATGAAAAAGCCGCCGTGAGTAATTTGAATTTTGGTTATTTCCCTTTGACTGAAAGTTTGCATGGTTTTGCTTTCTATAAGCGGCGGCTTTTAAGGAGTTTCGCTGTCTGCGGACAGCGACAAGAGGGCTCTGCCCTCGTTGACTCCCGCAGCCTTTGAAAAGGCTGGCGAAACTTTTGCCTCTGGTGCGGCAGCTCCTGTGGAGTCCGGCATATACAAAAAAAACGGCGGAAAACTCCGCCGCTTTTATTTATCTCTGTTCGCAAATAAGCTTGATAGCTGTTCTCTCTTCGCCGTCAATCTGAATGTTGGCAAACGCCGGAATGCAAATCAAATCAACGCCGATTGGTGCCAGATAACCTCTGGCAATTGCGATTGACTTTATTGCCTGATTAGCGGCTCCGGCTCCGACTGCCTGAACCTCAACTGCTTTCTGTTCACGAATTACTCCTGCGATTGCTCCTGCAACTGAATTAGGAGAGGAGTGTGATGAAACCTTTAAAATTTCCATTGTTTTGACCTCCATGAAAAATTAGCGATGTTAAATTTTAACTGCATATAACGTTGATTTTAATATAGTTTCATTATACAACATCATGATTTTTTTTTCAATAGGCAGATTTGAAAATTGTGAATTATCTCTCAATTATTCTTGTAATTTTAGTACATTTGCCCATTTTTTCATCAAATGTTATTACGACCCCGTTGATAAAACACGGTGTTTCCGCCTCTCTGAACCTGACCGGATACTTAAAACGCAGCTTATCCACCGCCGGTTTTACCTCAACTCCCAGAACTGATTCCTCCGGTCCTGTCATGCCTGCGTCGGTGATATAGCCTGTGTGACCTGCAATTATCCCTTCGTCAGAAGTCTGGACATGAGTATGCGTACCCATAACAGCTGTGACCTTTCCGGCAAGATGATATCCCATGGCTTTTTTCTCAGCGGTCGCCTCGGCATGAAAGTCCACAAAAATATTAGGGGTATCTATCTCTTTCAGAACATTGTCTATGACTGTAAACGGATTGTCAAGGGGTTCCATGTAAACAGTACCCATAAGATTCACAACTGCCGCCTTAAAAGAACCCATATCAATTATGCTGATACCCTTTCCGCAGCAGCCCTCCGGAAAATTCACCGGACGGATTATATTATCCTCGTTATAGATTGCCAGTGAATCACGCCTTTTGAAACAGTGATTTCCGGTAGTTATCACGTCCGCACCGCAGTTATTCTTTATAAGTCCGGCGGAATATGCCGTAATACCGTTTCCCTGCGCCGAATTTTCGCCGTTTACAACGGTTATATCAATGGAATATTTCTTCTTCAGACTATAAATGCGTGACGCAAGAAAGTCGCATCCGCTTTTGCCTACAACATCGCCTATAAACAGTAAATTTTTCATATTGATCCTTCAATCATATTATTTGTGACGCATGACGGGTAACGTGACAGCCGATATTTACCGCAACAGGAAGTCCTGCTATGTGAGTAGGCGCTTCCTCAATGTTTACGCACAATGCGGTAATTTTGCCGCCGAATCCCTGTGGTCCTATGCCAAGACGGTTTATCTTGTCCAGCATTTTTCCCTCAAGGTCAGCGTAAAGGCTCTTCTGGTTTCTTATGGCAACGTCACGGCACAGCGCTTTCTTTGCAAGATATGCACACTGTTCAAAGTTGCCGCCGATACCAACTCCTATAACCATAGGAGGGCATGGATTGCTGCCAGCCTTTGAGGCAGTTTCAGTAACAAAATCCACAATATCCTCCACTGATGCTGACGGAGTGAACATTTTAAGGGCGGACATATTTTCACTGCCGAATCCCTTAGGGCACACATCTATTTTAACCTTATCTCCCGGAACTATTCTTGTATGTAACACAGCCGGAGTATTATCCCCTGTATTCACCCTTTCAAGAGGGTCGCCCACAACGGAACAGCGCAGAAAACCTTCAGTATAGCCCCTTGAAACTCCCCTGTTGACTGCGTCCTCAAAGCTGCCGCCTGTGAAATGAACGTCCTGACCGATTTCAGCAAAAATCACAGCCATACCAGTGTCCTGACAGACAGGAATATTTTCATCAGACGCCGCTTTGATGTTTGCTTTAAGGTCATCAAAAACACTTTTTCCAGCCGGAGATATCTCCTCCTCTGCCGCCTGAGATATCCTTTTTTCGAGATTTTCAGGAAGATGGATATTAGCCTGAATGCAAAGATTTCTTATAGTATTTTCTATTTCACTGACGTTTATTTCACGCATAATGCAGTTTTCCTTTCATGTAATTTTAAAATGATGTCATTGTACTTCCGTAGGGGCGACCACTGGTCGCCCGTGTATTTATGCAATTTATTGGTTTCCCATTCCAATAATGAATTTCTTCTGACAAGCTTAAAGGTGCAAAAAATGCACCTTTTAAAATATTATCTGTGGTTATTTTATAACATCAAGCAGTTCGCCTATTACGGGAAGTTTCTTTGCCTTTCCCTGTGCGGCATTTACAATGCCGATAACGATATACGCCAGCACAGCCACCCCTAAAGCCACCGAAACAACAGTACTTACAATTCCTCCGATAACCGGAATCCAGCCGATTATAAAGCCTATCAACTTGTCGATTACTGCACTGACAAAAGCAAAAATCGTAAGTATAAGTCCCTGATTAGCGTGAAATTTAGCGTATTTTGATGTACTTGCCGCAAGCAGCGGTATCAGAAAAAGCAGCGGTATATATCCTACCATGGTCAGTGCCTGATTCTGCTGTATGTCATTTGTATCAAACATTCCGGTCAGATCGTCTGAGTCAAACTTTTTATCCATAGATAATTTCCTCTTTTCATAGTTATTATTTTAATGATATCACATTACAGTTTATTTTTCTACAGCAAATCAGCTTTTCAGCAGTTTGGACAATTTTTCTTTATCACTTTTGTCTGTTTTGCCTGAAGCCCAAGTCACTTATTGCATTTACAAATTCTTCAACACTTGTAAACGCCTTATAAACCGACGCAAACCTTATATAGGCAACATCGTCCACATCTTTAAGTATTTCCAGTGTCATGTTTCCGATTTCCTCGGACGTCACCTGATTTATCATAGCGTTGGCGAAGTGGTTTTCAACGTCCTCTGCAATCTTGTTTACCTGTTCAATATTCACAGGGCGCTTTTTTATGGCGTTGAATATTCCACGCATCAGCTTGTTGCGGTCAAAAGGCTCGAAAGTCCCGTCTTTTTTTACAACCATTATCATGGGGCGCTCTATTACCTCAAAGGTCGTGAAACGCCGTCCGCATCTGCCGCATTCACGGCGTCTGCGCTTTTTCTGCTCCATTGAACGGGAATCTACAATTTTTGTGTCTTCATTTCCGCAGTAGGGACATTGCATAAATTTTTCCTTTCTTTGTTTCAGAGTTTGCCTATCATGCTGACAAGGGTATTGTAATTTTCAACAAGGTCTGAAATGCCGTCAAAATTACTCCTGTAAAGCTCCAGCATGACTGATGAGTCCGGAGAATACTCGTTTAAAAGGGACAGAAACTGCTTTATATTAAACCTGCCCTTTCCTATCTGAAGGCAGTCACCTGCTTCTCCGTGGTCACTGATATGAACGTGTACAACATGACTTCCAAGCGAACGCAGTATATCAAAATTGCTTTCCCCTGAGCGCACCGACTGCTTTGTGTCAATAACAAATTTAGCGTCGTCCCCAAGATTTTCAACCATTTCCTTCATAAAATCAAGTGAACCGCTTGTACACCTCGAAACATTTTCCTGTGCAACTGTTATGCCGAATTTCTTTCCGGTATCCACAAGCCGCTGAAAGCTTTCAAAATACAGGTCATTCTGAACATTCAGGATTTTCTTGTTTCCATGAAAGACAAATATTTCTGCTCCCAGTATATTCATTGCTTCAAAATACCGTTTGTAGAAATCCAGAGCATCATCAACTCTTCGGCTGTAGCCGGAAAAGAACATCATAGGCTCTAAAGCACAGGTAAAGGGATGCAGCGAACGGCAGGTAACCTCAAAGCGTTTAAGCGTTTCGGCAAGACCGTTGACATAATTCTTTTTAAGTTCACTGGAAGTATTAATAAAAATTTCGGTATGAGCAATGCCATTTACGGCGAGATCATAAACCGATTCCTCCAGCAGCTTTGGATAAAGGCAAGCTGTTGAAACACCGGCCCTCATTGCTCCTATCACCTCAATCTCTATGTTTACTATTAATATTATAGCAAAAAAAGCTTTTAAATTCAATCCCTCACACAGAAAAAATTATATTTTGTGGTATGTATTTTCATTGCCTGCACAAAGAAACAAATGCACTTTTGGTGTTATGTACTTTCTTGTCTTGCAACAAGAAAGTACCAAAGAAATGCACCCACTCATGCGCCGTGGGCGGCTTGTGCGGCATAAAGCCGCAAATCACTGGGATTTTGTTTTCTGACTAAACTGCTTTGTTTAAACTGACTACACCATAATTGCAGCTAAAGTCGTTCTAATAAAGCAAAGCCTTGGAAAACTTTAACTGCCCTTAAATTAGCTATGCAGTTAAAGTTTTCTTTCCGCTTTAAAAGCGTTAGCAAATGATTTTTGCAGGTATGAGTGAACAAGTATGTACCGACCCAGCTGTCTTATACTCACAAGATAACCCGTCTTTGCCGCCTCCGTGCGGCATGGCAGTCCGGCGGCAGCCGGTGCATTTCTTTGGTTCGTTTCTTTGGGCAAGCAAAGAAATGAACAATCCCTACAGCTTTTGTTTCTTTTCACCGAAAAGAAAAACAGCATACTCAAAAGAGTATGCTGCCACATTTTATTAATCTGATTGCTTAAATTTCAAAAATCAGCCTGCTGCGTTCAGCTTCTTTGCGAGCTGTGACTTCTTTCTTGCAGCACAGTTCTTGTGCATAAGACCCTTAGCTGCTGCCTGGTCAACCTTCTTTATAGCAACTCTGATTGCCTCTGCCTTGTCAGCTGAATTAGCCTCGCAAGCAGCACCGGCATTCTTGAGAACAGTTTTAAGATTTGATTTTCTTGACTTGTTGGCTGCTGCCTTTGTCTTGTTAACTTTAACTCTCTTCATTGCGGATTTGATATTTGGCATTTTACTGCACCTCCTTAAAATTGAAATATCCTGAATTATTATTTACAGAATTTATCTTAATAATTCAAAAAATTCAGCATAATATAAAAACAGCGCAAGCTAAAAAAAGCAGGACACGACCGCTGTTTTTTTAATCCGGACGTAATGAGCATCCGGACGGTGCATTTTACTGCACCAACGCTAATAATTATTTTACCATTTTACAGCGCAAATTGCAATAGGCAAAATCAAAACAAAATCACGAAATTAAAGCGTTGATTTAAAGCATAATGCACAATAAAATCAAAAATTCACAAAAAAGGAGCTGAATTACTTATGAATATCAGAACCGACCTTGCCCTTGAAAGCGTCAATGCCGCCAGAATAAGCGAGGGCATAACCCAGACAACACGGGGAAAGGCTTTTAAAATAACGGAAATCAAAATCGCCGAGGACAGGCACGGCGAAAAAATCGGCAAGAAAAAGGGCAGATATATTACTCTTGAGGGTGAACCGCTGGGGCGTTTTTCCGATACGTTCAAGGAAATGGCGGCGGAGCTGTCACAGGAGCTTTCAGAGCTTCTCCCCGACGGTCCCGCACTTGTTATCGGTCTTGGAAACAACGATATCACCCCCGACGCTCTGGGTCCTCTGACTGCGTCAAGAGTTCTTGCGACACGCCACCTCAAAGAGGAACTGGGAGACGAGGACGAGTTTCTCACCAGTCTGCGGCAGGTGAGCGTTATGGCAAGCGGTGTTCTGGGGCAGACTGGTATTGAAACCGCCGAAATTATCGAGGGGCTTCTTGAAAAGCTTAAACCCGCCTCCATAATCGCCGTTGACGCCCTCGCCTGTTCAGACGTAAGCCGTCTTGGCACAACAATTCAGCTTTCCGATTCCGGTATTTCTCCCGGCAGCGGCGTTGCCAACAGGCGCAGGGAAATTTCAAAGGATTCTATCGGAATACCTGTTATTGCCGCCGGAGTTCCAACAGTTGTGGATATGTACACGATTGTTCAGAACATTACCGGCAGGCGTGTGACAAACCAGATTCCCAACATGATGGTTACGCCGAGAGATGTGGACAGGCTTATTGAACGTTCCTCTGCCCTTATGGCTATGGGAATTAACCTTGCCCTCCACCCTGAACTAACCTTTGAAGATGTTGAAAACATTATGTTTTAAACTTGCTTTTCAACAGCCTGTTGAAAACGGTGTTGAATTACTTTTGGAAACACTCGTCAAAAGTCGTGTTTTTCCCATGAATATGTGGGTTAAGCGACTGTTAAATTGTTGAAAAACTTTCAAGAGTGAAACAATGTGTTTTTTTACTGAAAATTTGTTGAAAATGCCTATTGACGTCATAAATCTCTGAAACTCTATGGATAAATCAGCGGTTTATGGAAAAACTAAAGGCAGAACCACATAATTATTGTCGTGCAGATGCGACGTCAGATTTTTCGTCAGATTGCACGAAAAGCTTGCAGGCATACTGCCGTATGTCAAGAGTTTTTTGTGTGATATGACGGAAAATCTGCAAGCAGATGTGCGGCAAAGGCGTAAGCCGCTAATTGTGGGGTTATGCCTATGTATTGCAGAAAGTGCAATAGCAAAAACGAAAGGATTGAATTCTATGAAAAAAACTCTTCCTATACTCTTTTCCCTCGCTCTCGTATGCTGTTCATTCACAGCCTGTGGAAACAGAGAAAAAAACAACAATAACAAAAATGCGACAGAAGCGCCTACAACAGTACACGAAACCACAAATCCGGCAACGGAGAAGGCAACAGAAGCAACTGTTAACAATAACGGCAACAACAACGAATCTGCCACTGACAAGGGCGGTATCGTCGGAAACATCGTAACTGACGCTGAAGGTATCGTTGACGACCTCGTTTCAACTGGTGAGGACATCGTTGACGATGCAGGATCAGTTGTTGAGGGCGTCGGTGACGCAATTACAGGTACTGACAATCACTAAGAAATAAACAGGGTACTTTCAAGGTACCCTGTTTTCATGTTACATACTAATCGAAAATAATGGGCGACCAAGGGCCGCCCCTACATATTGCTCGCTGGAACATTAAAAAAACCTTTTCAACTGCCCCTGCACATTTTATCAATATTACCTCTTGAGAATCTTCCTTATCGTCGCCATAAGCTCCGGGAAGTTGACTGCTGTTATAAACACCGTTATTCCAACCTGCATGAGCACATAGTAAGGCGGCTGATTGATGGCAAGCAGTGACATTCCCATAAGAATTGACAGGTTCATGACTGTTTTTGTGTGGTCAACCTTAAAGTAAATATACCTTCTTGCGTCCACAACTCGTATAAGATAGCAGGCAATGTAGCTTATAAAACTTGCCGCAACTGCGCCGTGTACACCGAATTTTTTTATCAGAATCACATTCAGCACAATGTTCAGCACCATAGAAACAAGGCTGGTCCAGAATGAATTCTGGGTATGCTTTGAAGCTGTGTAAATACTGCTGAAAAACAGGTTAAAGCACATCATCAGCACCGACAGAACAAGCACAGGAGTGTATATATAAGCCTGTGAATACTCGGGGTGATTATTATAATTCAGGAGTATTCTCGAAACCGGCTGGACAAGCAGTATCAGAAAGGCCGAAGCGATATACATTATAGACTGGTATGCCGAATATATGGTGGCGTAAAACTTCCCCTCACCCTGATTTCCGTGTTCAGTTATTGCGGACATATTCCACGCCTGAAAGAAAATCGTTGAAACCATTGAAATAAGGTTCGGAATCTTTGATGCGGCTGTGTATAGTCCCACTGCGGTATCTCCTGTTTGTCCGGCGGGTCCGTCAACATATTTTATGAGAATACGGTCGGAAAAGCCGGTTATAGTCCACATTACAGCCGTCGGGATAAGGGGCAGAGAAAATCTCACCATTGAATGAATCATGTCCTTATCAGCATAGGCAAGGCTGAAATATTTTCCCAGTCCCGCCATTTTCCAGAGGAAAAGTCCGGAGCAGAAATCGGAAAGAATCATTGCTATCATAAAGCCTTTAATTCCGAGGTCAAGCTTTGATATGAAAATTATATTGAATATAAAAAGCGAAAGGGTCGCAAGCATACCGTCAAAGGCGTAAAGCTTTACATAGCCCTTTGCCCTTATGAAGTTTGCACAGGTAAGGCGGAAAACCGATGTACACACATAGAGCATGAGCCATGGGGTATAGCCTTTGATGAACGGTATCAGCGAAAACAGCGGCGACAGCAGGAGCATTATGAACAAGCCGAAAAGCTGTACCACGACTGATGTTGAAAAGACCTGTCGTTTGTCGTATTCCTTGTCAAGTCCGAACCGGAGGATGGCGTCTGACATTGAAAACGAGAAAACCGGTATCATAAACGCTGCTGACGCTTCAATAAGTTCCTTGCTGCCGAGGATATCCGCACCCATGTAAGTCGTATATAGACGGGTAAGGAAAAGGGTCAGTATCTTCGAGCCGAAAGTTCCAATTGCAAAGACAACTGTGTTAAAGGCAAGATTTTTATATTTATTCATGTTTTAGCTCCAATTTTATCTTTGATTATGCATATATAGTTATATTATAACAGATTTTCTGAAAAATTCAAATAGATTTCTGACTTTTTTCTTTGCAAAATAAAAAAGCCTTCCATAAGGAAGGCTTTATTTATAGAAAATTATTTCTTTCTTGATCTCATTGCAACTGCTGCTGCGCCGATACCTGCTGTAATAACAAGTCCTGCAACTGCTGCTGCAACACCAGCATCACCTGTTGATGCTGAATTTGTCTGTGTGGAATTGCCAAGAACTGCACCGCCGCCGCTTGTTGAACCGTTGTTGGTTGAATTGTTTGTGTTGTTATTCTGCTGCTGTGCCTGTGTCTGTGTGTTGTTGTTATTGTTATTGGCAGGAGCCTGTGTTGGTGTCTGTGTATCTGTGCCGTTATCAGAAGCCTGTGTTGGTGTCTGAGTATTGTTATCAGGAGTTACAGCTGCACCGCCTGTTGTAACCTTGTCAACCTTGATTGTAATACCTGTGTTTGCAGGCTTGCCGTCTGATGCATAGTTAAATGCATTGATATTAGTTGTAAGAATAAGGCAGAGAATAGTATCAGCTGGTTTTGCAAGCTTAAATGATGCAGTATACTGTCCATCGCCTGTAATTGCAACCTGGTCATTTGTTACAGTATTCTTTGAAGGGTCAGAAGTACCCCAGTAATTGTCTTCACCGATGCTGCCTACAAGTTCTGCATAATAAGGGTCACCGTTGGAACCGTCTTCATTTACATTGCAGCCGCCTTTCAGACCGGAAATTGTAAATGTTACATTAATTGATTCAGAGAATGAACCAGACTTTGCAACGTCAGCTGTTTCCTTTCCCTTTGACCATTCGTTGAGAAGGTTCAGACGAAGTGTAGAACCGTCATCGTTTATTGCAAATGCATTTTCGGAAGGACCTGTGTAAGTGAGTTCTGTTTCAGCCGCACTTACAGTCATTGCAACTGTTGAAAATGCTGCTACTGCGCAAGCTGCTGCTGCAGCAAAAAACTTCTTAAAATTCATATATAACACCTCTGTAAATTATTTTTTTAAGCGGTATGAACACTCTCGCCGCCGCTTTTACAGCAATACCGGCAACTGCAATTGCAATGCCTGCATCATTTGTTTAAGGAACATTGAATATGCTGCCGGTTTGCCGTTTGTGGTGATTTTATTTTCCCATAATGATATTGCATACTGCAATAGCATCGTAAAGGTTAACAACGCTGTCGCCGTTCATATCGCCAACTGTAAGCTGTTCTTCATCAAGTGTGATCATCTTCATCATGTACTTTGCAATTTCAATTGCGTCATAGAGGTTAACAACACCGTCTCTTGTTACATCGCCTTTATCGTAATTGGAAACGTTTGATGTACCTTCTGCGCCTGTACCTGAAACTGTGAATACAACCTTAAGACTTTCTGTAATAGCTGTGTCAGCTGCGAGGTCAGCAACGCCTGTACCAGCCCAGCCATCAATAAGGTAAATTCTTGTGCATGCAGCACCGCCTTCTGTGTATGCGAGGTTGATTGCTTCTGCGCTTGTTGTGTAGCCTTCAACTTCCTTACCGTCAACATAAACGCCGTCTACCTTAACAGCAAGGTCAGCGTACTTGTCGCTTGAAAGTCCGGGAATCTGAACTGCGAGGAATTCGATTTTCTCTGTTCCGCCGTCTGTTACTTTCCATTCAACTTCATACTGTGCGTCACCGTTTACATTAGCTACCTTTGAGCCTTCTGTAACTTCATCTGCGCCCCATACGCTTGTTGCACCGATAGAGCCAATGATTGCAGCTGTTCCGATTGTTCCCTCCGGAACGTCAGGATCTGTTATAGAGCCTTCAGCCATTGTTGTAACGCTGTCAATGGAGAATGTGATGCCTGAATCAGCCGGCTTACCTGTTTCTGTGTACTGATATACGTTGATATTTGTTGAAAGAATCAGGCAGAGGATTGTGTCAGCAGGGTCATTGAGCAGGAATTCTGCTGTGTATGTGCCATCGCCTTCAATTGCAACTGATTTGTTTTCAACTGTGTTGTCATCAGCTGTCGGACCCCAGTATGAGTCAGTTCCGATTGAACCTGAAAGGAATGCCTCATATGGTGTTTCTGTACCGTCTTCTGCGATATTTGCAGAATTGTCGCCAAGACCGTCAACTGTAAATGTAACAGAAATCTTTTCCTGGAAAGCACCAGTATTTGCAAGGTCAGTAGTTTCCTGTCCCCATGTATTATAAAGGTTCATACGCAGTGATACGCCATCATTTTCAAGGTTAAAAGCGTTTTCAGAAGGACCTGTGTATTCGATTTCCTTTTCTACCATGTCAACCGCAGATACACTAACTGCTGAGAACATTGCTGTTGCTGCAAGAGCTGCGGCTGAAACAGCAGCGATTATTCTCTTAAAATTCTTCATTTTTAAGCACCTCATCATTTTTATTTTTAAAGTTTGCTGTCATTTCTTAAAAGCAAATTTTCACGTCTTAATTATAACATTATGAGAGCCGAAATGTCTATGTTAATGCTAACCAAAGATTAGATAATTTATTTGTTGGTTATGCTCAATTTGCACAATTTCATACAAATCAGGGATTTTATCACATTACCGGAGTAATAAGAGAACATTTTCAAAGCCTCATTACATTATTTATCGGTTCTTTTTCGATTTTTTTAACGATAAAATTATCCGGCGTTTTTCATAGTTTTCAGCACTTCCTCCATAAGCTTTTCCGGCGGCTGTCCAGCGGCAAGCTTTACGCTGATATACGGTTTTGCAAGGCTGTTGAAAAGTATTCTTCCCTTGAAACCGCTGGAAAGTGCGCTTATCTGCTCCGGCTTCGGACTGGTTACATAGAAAAACAGGTTTTCTTTCCTCTGCTGTATCTCTGTTATGCCTAAAGATGCGGCAGTGTTTCTAAGCAGTGCGGCGTCAAGAAGTCCTGTGACTGCTTTTGGCGGGTCACCATAACGGTCTATCAGCTCGTCAAGCATTTCCATTTTGTCCTCCGGCGTTTCGATAGCCGCAATTTTCTTGTACACGTCTATTCTCTGGGCAGTACTTTCAATATAATTCTCCGGAATATGTGCGTCAATGCGGATATCCACGGAACAGTCGGCGGCTTTCTGAACAGGCTCACCCTTTTCCTCTGCAATAGCCTCTGTCAGCAGACGCAGGTACATATCGTATCCTACCGCCTCCATGTGACCGTGCTGACGACCGCCGAGAATACTTCCCGCTCCTCTTATTTCAAGGTCACGCAGGGCAATTCTGAAACCGCTGCCGAACTGGGTAAACTCCCTCATGGCGTTAAGCCTTTTTGAAGCGACTTCCGTCAGCACCTTTTCACGCCTGAACGTGAAGTACGCATAGGCTCTCCTGTTGGAGCGTCCCACACGTCCCCTCAACTGGTAAAGCTGTGAAAGACCGAATCTGTCGGCGTCCTCTATAATAAGTGTATTGACATTGGGCACGTCAACGCCGGTTTCTATAATAGTAGTACACACGAGAATATCAATTTCATGCTCCACAAGGCTGTTCCATATATCCGACATTTTTTCCTCTGTCATCTGACCATGGGCGTAGGCTATTCTTGCGTCGGGCAGCAGCTCCTGAAGTCTTGCGGCACAGCCGGAAATACTGTCCACTCTGTTGTGGATATAGTAAACCTGACCGCCTCTTTTAAGCTCCCTTGTAATAGCCTGCAAAATCATGGCCATGTTGTACTCCACAACATAGGTCTGGACAGGGTGTCTGTCCTGTGGCGGCTCTTCAATGACCGACATATCACGGATTCCGCTCATTGCCATGTTAAGGGTTCTCGGAATTGGTGTGGCAGAAAGTGTCAGCACGTCAACTCCGGAAAAATACTCCTTGAACTTCTCCTTGTGCGCCACTCCGAAACGCTGTTCCTCATCTATAATAGCAAGCCCCAGATTTTTAAACTCGATATCCTTCTGCACAAGCCTGTGAGTACCTATTATAATGTCAATAAGACCTTTTTTCAGCCGCTTTATGATATCCTGCTGCTGTTTAGGTGTGCGGAATCGTGAGATAAGCTCGATATTTACCGGAAACTGCTCAAATCTGCGCAGAGCAGTCTGATAATGCTGCATGGCAAGGACTGTGGTGGGGACAAGTATTGCACACTGCTTTCCGCTCATAACGCATTTCATTGCCGCCCTCAGTGCAACCTCTGTCTTGCCGAAACCAACGTCGCCGCAAAGCAGTCTGTCCATAGGACGGCTTTTTTCCATATCTTCCTTGATTTCGCTTATGGACTGCAACTGGTCATCAGTTTCCGCATAGGGGAAACGTGCCTCGAAATCCCTCTGCATCTCGTCGTCCGGCAGAAAGGCAATACCCTTGCTCTGCTCCCTTTTTGCATAAAGCTTTATCAGCTCCTCCGCCATGTCCTTTACGGCTCTCTTTACGTTGTTTCGGGTTTTCTGCCACTCCGCAGAGGACAATTTGTTAAGTTTTACGCCCTTATCATCTCTCGGACCGATATACTTTGAAACCATGTCAAGCTGTGTGACCGGAACATATAAAACGTCCTTTCCGGCATACTGAATGGTGATATAATCCTTTGTGACGCCCTCCAGCTCCAGCTTTCTGATACCGGCAAAACGCCCGATACCGTGGAGAGAATGTACCACTAAATCTCCGGCAGTAATGTCCGAAAGACTGCGTATTTCCTCGCCTTTTTTGTGCTTTTTCTTCTTTTTCTTTGAGGACGCCGCCTTTGCCTGAGTTATGACCGCTGTTTTGTTTTCAAGGTACTCAAATCCCCCCGAAAGACTTCCTGTCATAAGAAGCACCCTGCCCGGCTGACAGATACTGTCCGGCTTTGCGATATCACAGCCTATTCCGGCGTCTTCAAGATCCTGCTTTATAATAGGAAGAGTTTTCTCACTTCCGGCAATGAGCATTGTCCGGAATCCTCTTTCGCAGTAGCTGTGCAAATCCTCGTTAAGCTGGCGCATTTCTCCGCCCCACGGGGCATTCTGAACACCCTCGAAGTTTACGATTTTCTTATAGCATACTCTGTCCAGTCCGGAAACGAAATTGCTCATAAACAGGCACTTGTTCTGCTGTGCCATTTCCACTACCTTCGGGAACTCGAAATAGTGTCCCTCTAACCCCCGGCAGAGTACCCCTTCTTCAAGGAGAATTTTGCAGTCCTCGTTATACTGGGCGGTAACGCCCTTTGCTGTTTCCACTGCGTTGGTGTACTCCGCAAATACCACAATACCCTTTGCATATTCAAAAAGGGACGGTATTTCCTCGTAAATAAGCGGAATGTACTTGTCAATACAGTCAAGCTCGTTTCCCTCTCTCAGTTTTTCCACATCACAGGAGAGGTTTTCCCTTATAATATCCGCCTTTTTACTGCGGATTGATTTTGCAAGCTTTTCAATTTTGTCCGCAAGAGCGTTTCGGTCGGTGATTGTTTCAACAGCTGGTGCAATTTTAAATTCGTCAATGCTGTCAGTACGGCGCTGTGTTTCAGGGTCGAAATAAGACATACTGTCAATATCGTCCCCCCAGAGTTCAATTCTCACCGGCTGTTCCGACTGTACCGGAAAAATATCCGCAATGGCTCCCCTTACGGAAAACTGCGACGGTCCCTCAACCTTGTCACTGCGCACATAACCCATATTCACAAGCTTTGATTTCAGCGTTTCAAGGTCAAGCTGTGAGCCGCTTTTTATTGTCAAGGTATACTCCGAAAGCACCTCCGGCGGAATTACCGGCTGCATTGCCGCTTCCACCGACGCAGCAAGAATACGGCATTCTCCGTCAAGCACAGCAGAAAGGGATTCAATGCGCTGATGTTCGTAGTCTCTGGACATTCCCTCGGCTGAGGTCAGAAATATCTCTCTTGCCGGAAAAAGCATTGCAAGGCGATTGGTCTGCGCCATCATGTTTATATCGTCGCAAAGCTTTTTAGCCTCTGCCTCGGTATCGGTTATAACCAGCAGAAAGCCTTTTTCGCTGAGTGTGTAAAGCAGCTGCGACTTGTGAATATGTGACAGTCCGGCGGCGCATATCGGTGATATACCGGAATTTATGCAGTTTTCAACAGTTTTCCAGCCGTCGAGTTCTTTGAAAGTTTGTTTAAAAAATTCCATTCTGACCTCCTTTTATAAAGCACAAAACAGCATACCCCCATAAAAGGGGGAATGCCGTGAAAAAGTATTTTAATATGTATTTTCTTTAATGCAAAGAAACAAAGCGTAAGGGTTAACTTTCTTTGTCTGCACAAAGAAAGTTACAAAGAAATGCACCCACTCATACGCCGTGGGCGGCTTGTGCAGCTAAAGCTGCAAAGAAAGGTTATCTTGTATATAAAGTCAGCTGGGTCGGTACATACTTGTTCACGTTCGCTTGCAATCCTTACTCGCTAAAGTTTTTAAAGCGGAAAGAAAACATTAACTGCAAGGCAATTTTAAAGGCAGTTTAAGTTTTCTTTGGCTTTATTAAATTAGAACGACTTTAGCCGCAATTATGATGTAGTCAGTTTAAACAACGCAGTTTAGTTCATTAACAATATTACAGTGATTTGCGGCTTTATGCCGCACAAGCCGCCCACGGCGATTGAGTGTGTGCCCTTTCTTTGGTTCGTTTCTTTGGGCAGGCAAAGAAATGAACAATACCCCGCATTTGTTTCTTTGAGCGGTCAAAGAAAGTACACCCCACAGCTTATGAATTAAACTTATTCATCGCCTCGTCAGTCTTTCCGCTGACCATCAGTTCCAGTGCCTCGCAGGCATTTTCAGCCGCTTTATCCATCTTTTCCTTGTCCTCGTCACTGAAATGCCCCAGAACCCAGTCTGCAAGGTCATACTTAGGGTGCGGTTTCTTGCCTACCCCCATTTTTATCCTGGGGAAAGTGTCCTCCCCGGTAAGATAAATAATGCTCTTGATACCGTTGTGTCCGCCGTCACTGCCCTTGCGCCTAATGCGCAGTCTGCCCGGTTCAAGGGATATATCGTCATATACTATTATAACGTGGTCAATATCCAGCTTGTAAAAGTTCATTGCCTCGGCTATAGCCTGACCGCTGTTATTCATATATGTCGTGGGTTTCAGCACCACGCAGTGCTTTCCCCCGATTGAAACGTCCCCGCAAAGGGACTTGAACTTCATCCTCTTTATATCAAAACCCAGCTTTTCCCCAAGCTTATCCATAACCATGTATCCCGCATTATGCCTTGTACCCTCATACTGCAAACCGGGATTTCCCAGTCCGGCTATGATATACTCCACCGGACCGGACGGCAGATTCTCTTCCCTTGATATCTGCCTGAATTTGTCAAATATACTCATTTATATCACGCTTTTTCCAGTCTTTTTTTCAGTTTTCTAAGGCTGTAGCCCTCTTTTATCTGGACTGTTCCCCTGTCAATTGCAAGAGCATAGTCGGGAACATCTTTGGTAACGGTAGTGCCTGCGGCGGTGTAAACGCCCTTTCCAAGCTTGACAGGTGCTACAAGGTTTGTGTTGCAGCCGATAAAGCAGTTATCACCGATTTCACAGCGGCTCTTGACAATGCCGTCGTAGTTTACGGTAACTGTTCCGCAGCCGAAGTTTACCTTTTTGCCGACGTCGGAGTCACCAACATAGGTAAGGTGAGCAACCGCAGTACCCTCGCCGATTGTGGAATTTTTGATTTCAACAAAGTCGCCGATTTTAACACCGCTCCTGATATGGCTGCCAGGTCTGATGTGTACCCACGGACCGATTTTAACCCCTGCGTCAATTGTTGACTTGAACGCCTGAACGTAATTTAAGCTTACGCCGTCCTTGATGTCACAGTCGTCTATAATGCAGTTAGGACCGATAAGGCAGTTTTTGCCTATAACTGTCTTTCCTCTCAGATGTGTACCTGCCATTATCTCAGTACCTGCGCCAATCTCAACATCACGTCCGATAACAACTCCGTCAATGCAGTTGAACTCAACGCCGTTTTCAAGGTGCTTTTCGATAACAGCCATTCTTGCCACTGTGTTAAGCTCCAGCAGACCCTTTCTGTCGTTTGCGCCCAGAACAACGTCCGGATTTTCGGAAATGTATGCGTTTACTCGTCTGCCCTTGTTAAGTGCAATGAAAACGCTGTCTGTCAGGTAGTATTCGCCCTGTGAGTTGTTTGTGGTAAGCTCTCCTAAGTACTCCATAAGGTCGGCTGTATTGAACCAGTAAGCGCCGGAATTGATTTCCTTTATCTCTTTCTGCGTAATTGTTGCATCCTTTTCCTCAACGATTGAAGTGATACCGTTTTCACCTCTTATGATTCTGCCGTAGCCCTTTGGATTCTCGGAAACGGCTGTGATTACTGTGATTGAGTTACCCTCGTTTTCATGCATTTCAAGGGATTTCTTGATTGTTTCAGAATCAATAAACGGTGCATCGCCGCAGAGTACCAGCGTATTTCCGCCGCCGTTTTCTTTCATAAAAGGTACTGCCTGCATAACCGCATGACCAGTACCCAGTCTTTCGCTCTGGAGGACTGTTTCATAGCGTCCGTTTAAGTACTCGTCTATCATCTCGGCCATAAAGCCCTTTACTATGCAGAGCTTTTCAATGCCTGCTCCATCGCACGCCTTGATTACCCATTCCAGCATAGGCTCGCCAAGTACCTTGAACATTGGCTTTGGTATATCAGCTTTCATTCTCTTTCCCTGACCGCCAGCCAGTATTACAGCATTATTCATTCTTAAAATTCCTCTTTTCCTTTATACTAAAGATTTTTTAATCTGTTTTTGTGTTATGTTCATTTGTGTTATGTTCATTTCTTTGCTTGCACAAAGAAACGAACCAAAGAAATGCACCGGCTGCCGCCGGACTGCTATGCCGCACAGGGCGGCAAAGACAGGTTATCTTGTAAGCATAAGACAGCTGGGTCGGTACATACTTGTTCACTCTTGCTTGCAGACCTTACTCGCTAACTCTTTTAAAGCGGAAAGAAAACATTAACTGCATAGTTATTTTAAGGGCAGTTAAATTTTTCTATGGCTTTACTTTCTTAGAACGACTTTAGCCGCAATTATGGTGTAGACAGTTTAAACAAAGCAGTTTAGTTCAATAACAATATTGCAGTGATTTGCGGCGCAAGCCGCACAAGCCGCCCACGGCGTTTGAGTGGGTGCCCTTTCTTTGGTTCGTTTCTTTGGGCAAGCAAAGAAATGAACATATTCCATGCTTTCAAACAAAGAAACAAACTTATCCACTATAATATATTATGACAATAAAATGAATATTTTTCAAGTGATTTTTCAAAAAAATTCAGAAACTTAAAATTTTTGTGAATATTGCTACAAAATTAACAGCAAGATTTTTTTCAAAAACATATGGAATTTTGCTTTAATATATGTTATAATAATAATTAACCGGACCGAAAGGGCGAATTCTGTCTTTTTTCCGGTCTTTGTAAAAAAAATCTGGAGGTATAAAACCAATGGCAAAGAAATATTGCTACCTTTTCTCTGAAGGTAATGCTAACATGAGAGAACTCCTTGGCGGTAAGGGTGCTAACCTGGCTGAAATGACAGGTATGGGACTTCCTGTTCCACAGGGCTTCACAATTTCAACAGAAGCTTGTACACAGTACTACGAGGACGGCCGTCAGATCAATCCTGAAATCATGGCTGAAATCAACGAATACATCGGCAAGATGGAAGAAATCACTGGCAAGAAGTTCGGTGACCACGAAAATCCGCTGCTCGTATCTGTTCGTTCAGGTGCAAGAGCATCTATGCCTGGTATGATGGACACAATCCTTAACCTCGGTCTTAACGAAGAGGTTGTTGAGGTTATCGCTGAAAAGTCAAATAACCCAAGATGGGCTTGGGACTGCTACAGAAGATTCATTCAGATGTACTCTGACGTAGTTATGGAAGTTGGTAAGAAGTACTTTGAAGCGCTTATCGACGAAATGAAGGCTAAGAAGGGCGTTACTCAGGACGTTGACCTGACTGCTGAAGACCTTAAGGAACTCGCAGGCCAGTTCAAGGCTGAATACAAGGAAAAGATTGGTCAGGACTTCCCGTCTGATCCTAAGGAACAGCTCATGGGCGCAGTTAAGGCTGTATTCCGTTCATGGGACAACCCAAGAGCTAACGTTTACAGACGTGACAACGATATCCCTTACTCATGGGGTACTGCTGTTAACGTACAGTCAATGGCATTCGGTAACATGGGTGACGACTGCGGTACTGGTGTTGCATTTACCCGTGACCCTGCTACAGGCGAAAAGAAGCTCATGGGCGAATTCCTGACAAACGCACAGGGCGAAGACGTTGTTGCCGGCGTTCGTACACCAATGCCAATCGCTCAGATGGCTGAAAAGTTCCCTGAAGCTTTTGAACAGTTCCAGAACGTTTGCAAGACTCTTGAAGACCACTACAGAGATATGCAGGACATGGAATTTACTGTTGAACACGGTAAACTCTTCATGCTCCAGACAAGAAACGGTAAGAGAACAGCTCAGGCTGCTCTGAAGATTGCTTGTGACCTCGTTGACGAAGGCATGAGATCAGAAGAAGAAGCAGTTGCTATGATTGACCCAAGAAACCTCGACACACTGCTCCACCCACAGTTCGACGCTAAGGAACTCAAGGCTGCAACTCCTGCTGGCAAGGGTCTTGGCGCTTCACCTGGTGCTGCCTGCGGTAAGATCGTATTCACAGCTGACGACGCTGTTGAATGGGCTGAAAGAGGCGAAAAGGTTGTTCTGGTTCGTCTTGAAACATCACCTGAAGATATCACAGGTATGAAGTCTGCTCAGGGTATCCTGACAGTAAGAGGCGGTATGACATCACACGCTGCCGTTGTTGCACGTGGAATGGGTACATGCTGCGTTTCAGGCTGCGGTGACATCAAGATGGATGAAGCTAACAAGAAATTTGAACTCGCTGGCAAGACATACCATGAAGGTGACTACATCTCAATCGACGGTTCAACAGGTAACATCTACGACGGTATCATTCCTACAGTAGACGCTACAATTGCTGGTGAATTCGGCAGAATCATGGCTTGGGCTGACAAGTACAGAGTACTTAAAGTAAGAACAAACGCTGATACTCCTGCTGACGCTAAGAAGGCAAGAGAACTGGGTGCTGAGGGTATCGGTCTCTGCCGTACAGAGCACATGTTCTTTGAACCAGACAGAATCGGTGCATTCCGTGAAATGATCTGTTCAGATACAGTTGAAGAGAGAGAAGCTGCTCTCGCTAAGATTGAACCAATGCAGCAGGCTGACTTTGAGGCTCTCTACGAGGCTCTTGAGGGTTGCCCTGTTACAATCAGATTCCTCGACCCACCGCTCCACGAATTCGTTCCTACAGAAGAAGCTGACATCAAGGCTCTTGCTGACGCACAGGGCAAGTCAGTTGAAGCAATCAAGAACATCATTGCTTCACTCCACGAATTCAACCCGATGATGGGTCACAGAGGATGCCGTCTTGCTGTAACATATCCTGAAATCGCAGTAATGCAGACAAAGGCTGTTATCAAGGCTGCTATCGCAGTTTCCAAGAGACACCCTGAATGGAATATCGTTCCTGAAATCATTATTCCGCTGGTTGGCGAAATCAAGGAGCTGAAATACGTTAAGAAGTTCGTTGTTGAAACTGCTGACGCTGTTATCAAGGAAGCAGGCGTTGACCTCAAGTACGAGGTTGGTACAATGATCGAAATCCCAAGAGCTGCTCTTACAGCTGATGAGATTGCTAAGGAAGCTGAATTCTTCTGCTTCGGTACTAACGACCTGACACAGATGACATTCGGTTTCTCAAGAGACGATGCTGGTAAGTTCCTCGGCGCTTACTACGACGCTAAGATTTACGAAAACGATCCATTCGCTAAGCTCGACCAGACAGGCGTTGGCAAGCTTATGGACATGGCTGTTAAGATGGGTAAGGAAGTTCGTCCTGAAATGCACATCGGTATCTGCGGTGAGCACGGCGGCGATCCTTCATCTGTTGAATTCTGCCACAAGCTTGGTCTGACATACGTTTCTTGCTCACCTTTCCGTGTGCCAATCGCAAGACTCGCTGCTGCTCAGGCTGCAATCGCTAACAAGTAATCAGTTAAAACGGCTAATCGCTGTAAATTTTAACTTTGAAAATAACAAAACAGGGCTGTGGATAATTCCGCAGCCCTGTTTTCATATTGGAAAACAGCCGGAGCCACACTCAGTTGCGGTTCTGGCTGTTTTTTCTGAATATATCTATTGTACTCTGTAAAACGCCTATTTCTTCTTCCGAAAGATCAGTTACATCCAAAGTCTGTTTTTTCTCCTCAATGCCTAAAAGATAATCGGCTGAGACATGAAATACCTTTGCCAGCTTTATAAGTATTTCTGGCGAAGGATAGCGCAGCGACTGCTCATAATAGCTTACAGTGGCTTTTGAAAGCCATAATCTTTCCGCTAACTGCTGCTGCGTCATTCCTGCATTCTGTCTTAACTCTTTGAGTGTTTTTCCGAAGTCAACCATAACAATACCCTCCGTTTAAATACAGTTTACCACATAATGATATAACTATTTTTGTACTTTGTGTTAGATTACGGTTGACTTTATCGAAAAAAGGTGATATAATGAAAAAGTGCTGAAACACAGCCGCATAAAAAAATTGACAGGAGAGATCTTATGGAAGCTCAAAGTGCAAAACGCAAATTTCACCCCACATTCTTACTTATTATTTTATATCTGGCAGCCGGTCTTATCGTTATTACCTATGGTCTGATTCAGATAGAAATGATATTTGACATTATCCCTCCGGATATTGTTTATATCGGTCAGGGAGTTATATTTTTTCTGGTTGTACTGATTTTCAGCTGTTCCCCCGCTGGTGAAGCAATATCACGCAAAAGAGCAAAATGCACTGAAATAAGCGACCAGCAGCTCAGAGCAAAAGTTGACGCTCTTTACAATCAGGCTTTTGCAAAGGCAAAGGAACTGAATCCTAAACTCAGGGATGATATAAAAATTTTCATAAACAATGAAAAAAGTCCCAACGCTGTTGCTGTCGGAAACAAATCCATTTGCATAACAAGCGGACTTCTTAAAAGAGCAGATAATGAAATTATTGCAGTACTTATCCACGAACTTGCCCACATATCCTATAAGGATACTCTTATTAAAGCCATTATCGGCGGCGGAGATATGGGAGTAAGATTTTTCTGTTTTTATTCAGAATAATGATTACTGTTGTTTTTGCACCCATCGTTCTGATTCTTTGTGTGGTTACGCCATCAAAGGGAGATACAAAGGCTAAGCCTACTAATTTTATCACTGTAAAAAGATTCGGAAACAGAATCAGCGCCACCAGCAGAATTGGTTATAAAACAGAAGATGTTTCTGATGCAGTAGGAAATACCGCTCTCAGAGGCGGTATCGGCGTTCTTCTGAAACTGATCTGCAAAGTGCGTGATATCATTGCTAATCTGCCTGCTGTGGTGTGGTCGGCTATAACAATACTTTTCGTTCAGTCTGCTCAGCGTGATATGGAATACGATGCAGACATGTTTACTTTTAACGCCGGCTCTGGTGACGGACTATGCAAATTTCTCCATTACATACAGGTAACATACTACAATAAAAAACAGAGTTTTATGGACAAGCTTTCATCATCTCACCCTGATCCGGAATCCCGTGTCAGCAGATTACAGCAAATGGGCGCAAAGTACTGACCCGATTTTTATTACTCCCCGTACTGAAAAGTATGGGGAGTTTTGTGCTGTAACTCAGATTTTTTGTTGAAAACAGACAGCTTTATGCTATACTTATAAAAAATACCGCAATAATACCGGAGAAAAATATGAAATGTACATCTATAAATGGATTCCGAAAATTTTATTTTCACGATTCCATATTGCAAAAATCAGGTTTGAGAACACCAGCATGATTTTGGAAATTGACGGTGTAAAAATACCCGATGAAAACGCAGAAAAACATGAAGTTATTCTTACATTCAAGGATTTTGAAATTTCTCAGATAATGCTTCATGGTTATAAAACCTATAACTGTAACAAGCAAATCATACAAACCGATGATAAATTTCTTTCGCCAGAAAACTATCTGCAATTTATTGATGACATGATTGATAATTTATCCATGGACATTATGGACGGCGGACTTGAAGATGACGGTTCATTTTACTTTGATTTCTTTTTTAAAAACAATGATTTTTACCATTTAGCATTCAAATCCAGTCAGTTTGCAGCTATACATAAAAATAAAAGCACCGCCCTGCAATAACAGAGCGATGCTTATTAATGTATGAAGAAGAGACAATTATAAATTAACCGAAATATCTCTTGAGAAGTCCTTCAAATGCACAGCCGTGACGAGCCTCGTCCTTAGCCATTTCATGTACAGTATCGTGGATAGCATCGAGGTTGAGTTCCTTAGCTTTTGCAGCAAGCTTTTTCTTGCCCTCACAAGCGCCGTTTTCAGCCATAACTCTCATTTCAAGGTTCTTCTTTGTTGAGTCTGTTACAACTTCGCCAAGGAGTTCAGCAAACTTTGCAGCGTGTTCAGCTTCTTCGTAAGCTGCCTTTTCCCAGTAAAGGCCGATTTCAGGATAGCCTTCTCTGTGAGCAACTCTTGCCATTGCAAGGTACATACCAACTTCTGAACATTCGCCGTTGAAGTTTTCTCTTAAGCCTTCAATGATTTCCGGGTCAACACCCTTTGCAACGCCTACAACGTGCTGGTCAGCCCATGCCATACCTGCTGTTTCCTTAACCTCTGTGAACTTTGAAGCCGGTGCCTTACACTGCGGACATTTTTCCGGAGCAGCCTCGCCCTCATATACATAACCACAAACTGAACAAATAAATTTCTTCATTTTAAAATCCTCCAAATCAATTTCAAAAATGTTATATTCAAACATCAAAAAGTTTATTCTTTCTGTGTTTACAATCTTATTATAATATATTTTTTCTGTAATGTCAACCGTTTTCAATAAATATTCACAAGCTTTTCACACTTCTGCTGTGAAATATGCAATATCAAGCAGTAATCATTATCAGTTATTTTAAAAAATAAAGAAAGACGTTATTAGCGTCTTTCTTTAACCAAACACTCATTTAGAAATGATTTCTCCCCATGCGCTGTCCTTATTAGAAGCCATACCGTACCTGCAGATACCGATAGCATCATAAAGATCAACTGCACCGTCTTCATTAACGTTTGCAAAGAAATCCTGCTTCTTGTTGAATTTTTCCATAGACATCATTCTCTTTGTTACGAGGATAGCGTCATACAGATCAACCTTACCATCACCATTAGCGTCGCCTCTGAGAGCAACTTCTGTAGATGTAGTATTGCCTTCTTCAACATAAACCATGTGGTTAGTAACGGATTTCGCGCTTTCAAGAACTTCGATAGTGCTGTTATTGATAACAACATTCTCAAATTCACAAGTATCTGTACAGAAGTTTGTGATAGTCTTGATTCTAACGTCAAATTCTTCGCCTTCTTCAGCGTCTTCAGGAATCTCGAATGTTAAAGTTGAAAGAACTGTATCATCCTTGAAATATGTTCCTGTAAAGTTAACTAATGAAACAACGTTATCGATCTGGCAGCTTGAAACAACGCCTTCAATCTTTTTCAGCTCGAGGTCGCTGTCGAAAGCAACGTCAATATTGTAACCTGCGCAGAGGTTACCTGTGTTAACCATAAGGTCAACTGTAACGTACTTGCCAGCAACTGATGTAGCATCAGTTAATGTGATGGAAGCTGTACCTGACTGTGCGGATAATCTCATTGTGCTGCATGAAACAGCCATAACTGCTGTTGCGAATAATGCAGACAGTCTTCTTAATGTAGTTTTTTTCATAATTAGCCCTTCTTTCAAAATTTAAGGGCAATCTCATTGTTTGGGACGTATGATTTCTGAATCGGACACTTTTATTGTTCAAAACAGACATCATAACCTTTGTGCAACTGGCAATCATACCGTTTCTGATGAAAAAACGGGTTAGACCCTTAGCTTTGCGTCCTTACTTTTCAATAAGTTTGCCAAAATTGTGTTTTTAAAACTGGTTTATATTCGTATGGTTTGCTTTAGCAACTTTAAGCATTAATGCCTTTGCTATGGTTATAGTATACCACCATTTTCCTGCAATGTCAACTGTTTATGGCGTTTTCTCCATTTTGTTATATTTACAGCGGAACGAATTGTATACATTGCCTAAATCGTTTAAATATCCTGTAACCTTTTAGTTACTTTTGTTTTCTGATTGCAAGAATCGGATACCCTTCTATATATTTTTTTGTTACACCAGGATTCTTTTCAGCGTACTCAAACACCGTAGTTTCAAGCTTTTCTTTTACAAATTCCGACAGCTGTGAAAGGGGTCGGCTGTAAATTTCCGGACAAACCGGTGAAACAGTTATCATACGAAAACGTTTATCCTCCGTTTCCATGACTCTGAACGGCCAGATACGACAGTCAAAGGGCTTGTCCTCCCCCAGAATACAGCCTTTTTCATGGTCAAGAGCCGGGCAGTAAAACAGTTCGCCGTCGGAAAGTTCTCCGGCGTAAGTTACATAACCGACACCGCAGGGTTGAAAAATTGTATCCGGTCTGAGTTCTTTCAGTTTTCGGGCTGTTTTCCCGTTCATTACCGGCATTTCCCACAAATCAGTATTGTCAAAGCCGCAGCATATTTTACAGGCGGCACAGGTTTTATTGTCAAGCAGTCCTTTTAACATAGTAATCTCCTTATTATTGTTCCGAAACGATTCTGCTCAGTGCGTCAAGATCCTTCTGGTCGTAAAGACCGTCACCGTTTATATCGGCAAGGTAAACTCTGTCTGACGGGAATTCCTCCCTGCCCTCGTTGATAAATCTGTTAAGCAGGACAAGGTCAAAAATGTCCCTCACTCCATCGTCATTTACGTCGCCGGGAAGTTCGTACATATCAGGTTCGCTGACGGTAACGTCAAAACTCTGGCGGAATCCGTTATATGCAATAGTTATTGTCTGAACGCCCTCAATCTGCGGATTATAGCCGTCAAAGGAATATGCGGTAATCTGATTTTTGCTGCCGTTGTCAAAATAAGCGTACACTATCATACCTGTCAGGTCAAGCTGCTGTCCCAGTACATATTCGGTCTTGTCGGGAAGTCTTGTTATGGCAAGTTTTGTCATCTGCTTTTCAGTCACTTCAACAACAAAATACGCCTTAAAGTCCTTATATTCCACCTGAATCGTTTTAGTTCCGGCTGTTGAATCCAGTTCCCCCACTGCATAATCGATTATTTCCTCACGGCTGTCGTTGTCATAGACTGCCTCAACTACCATGCCTGTGGTGTCAAGTTCCTCCCCCTGCTTGTAGACAGTCTTGGTGGGGGGAGTTGTTATCTCGATTTTTTTCAGCTGTTTCTTTGAAACTGTGACCTTGAATTTCGCCGTCTTCTCCATGTATGTTATCACTACCTCATGCTCTCCGGCAGTAGGTTCATAACCGTCAACGGTGAAATCTGTTACTGTTTTTTCAGTACCGTCACTGTATTTTGCCACAACTTCAATTCCCTCAAGGGACAGCATATCCCCCTCGTTATACTTTTTCTTTTCAGGCTCGGACTTAAGATATATTCCGGTCAGCACAGCCGCCTCAAATTCCTGATCGCTGACTCTTTCCGCATAGGTAAGAGCGACCCAGCCGTCCTTGTTATTGTACCTGGTCTTGCCCCAGATATGCTCGTCCGCTTCTACTGTGTTTGTAACGCTGAATTCAGTTTTGTAGTCAAGAACGTCAAGGGATTTGTAGCCAAGACCCGGTCCCTCACGGAGATTTACGCCGTTTTCAGAGGTTATGCGCCATTTTTCCGACTTTCCGGTATTTTCACTGCCGCCCTCATAGTCGATAGGACCGCCCACCATGTATTTTGAAAAGTCAAGTACGCACCACTGCTCTTTTCCGTCGGCATAGGTCTTGCCCCACAGACTTCCGTCACACATTTTCTTTTCGGTTACCTCATATATGGTGTTATACATCAGAAAGCCCGATTTTTCGGCAGAAGTACCGGCGTCCTCTCTCAGATTGATACCGCTTTCCGTGTTGACTCTCCAGATTTCAGAATCACTGTCTGTTCTGTCCGAAAGAAAAAGCTTTGTTTCCTCCTCACGGCGGTTTACAAGTCCCTGAAGAACACTTCCTCCGGCTTTTCTCCATTCACCGAAGCCCTTTGCGATTTCAAGAAAGCTATGCTTTTCCGAGCCGTCGATAAGATAATTTTTCAAATCAAAATCATCATAAGCACTCCAGATATTGCCCATATTGTAGGAAAGTGACACAAGGGCGTCAAACTGGTTCTGCTTCAGTTCAATGTCATACTTATCGGCAAACTTGTTGACATATCCCTCGTATGTACCGAGTGCGTCTTTCAGCAGCTGTTCGGCTTCCTCCTCCGTAATACCGTCGGGGTATTCGTCAGCGCCGACGCCTGTTCCGTAGCCTATAGTCCACTGGCTGTAATCCCAGTATTTATACTGGCTGAACCCCTCAGCCTCTTTGATAAGGTCAATGCAGTCCTGACCAGCTTTCATGGCGTTGCCCGCCTTAACACAGAAAAGAGGCATCAGCATTGCCGCTGAAAGCAGCAAGGACATTGCTCTGATACAAATTTTTCTTGCTTTCATTTATAGCTCCTTTATAATCATGCAGACATAGTTCATGATAAGTCCGCTGTCATCTGTGTTAACAATCTTGTCCCCCGAAACCTCCGCATTTGCCTGACGGGTATAGGAAAAATTATATTTCTCAGGATTAAGCAGGTACATATTCAGCGAAACAACGTCCGAAACGCTGACATCACCGTCGTCGTTGACATCTCCCCTGTTTATTTCCCCGGCAATTTTCAGAGTGCCGTCTTCCATTTCAAATTCCGCCTCGCTAAGGTCGTCAGCGATTATCGAATATCCTATAGTCACCGGAGTATCCGTTTCCGCAGTACCGTAAGCCGGTCTGAATTTCAGGACAGCGGCTGTTCCGTCAGCGATCTGGTTTCTGCTGTCAGACCATACAAGTCTTACTGCATTGTCCGAGTAATCACCGTTGCAGTAAAATGTCCCGCCGTCAAGTGCGTCACCCTGTTCGGCGTCCATAAAATACAGGACACGGGGGTCGTAATTCACCTCAATGGAATAAGCGGATATTCCTGTGTTGTTTCTGATATTCAGTTCAATTTCTGTTGTTTCACACTCTGCGCCGTAGCCGGCATTTATATATATAGCCGGAGCGTCCTGTGCGGAGACATTTATCGGTGATACCGAGCCAAGCATTACCGCTGCGGCGGCAAGTACGGCAGTTTTACGTTTCAATCTCATCATCTCCCGTTAAGGCAATACCGCATAATTATTGTCGTACAGATGCGCAGTCAGATTTTTCGTTAGATTGCATAAAAATCTCGCAGGCATACTGGCGTATGTCAAGAGAATTTTGCGTAATATAACGGAAAATATGCAAGCAGATGTGCGGCAAAAGCGATAGCTGTTAATTGTGCGGTGTTGCCTTAAATATTTTCGTATAGTTCTTCATTTTAATTTTATCATAAAACTGCCCATTTGTAAACAGAAAAGTTTGTCCAAAGCAAAAGAAAGGTACGATCAGAGCAGCCACTGATGTGTCCGGCAGCTATAAGCGTACTTTTTGTTTTTCTTCCTCTGTTTTGATTCGCACCAGCAAAAAACTGCTGTACCATCCGGTACAGCAGTCCATATCACTGTTTTGCTCTGTTCTTCGCTCTCTGTGTATTACTTAATATCCTCTTTCTGATACGGATATTCTCCGGCGTTACCTCCAGCAATTCATCATCTGCAAGAAATTCAAGGCTGTCCTCAAGGCTCAGACGTCTTGGGGGAACAAGTCGCAGTGCATCGTCAGAACCGCTTGCACGGGTATTTGTCAGATGCTTTTTCTTACATACGTTTACAACTAAATCCTCTGTCTTAGGTGACGCACCGACTATCATGCCCTCATAAACCGGAGTGCCTGCGCCGATAAACAGCTGTCCTCTCTCCTGCGCATTATAAAGACCGTAGGTTACAGCCTCGCCTGTTTCAAAGGACACAAGAGAACCTGTGTTTCTTCTCGGAATTTCGCCCTTATATGGCTGGTAGCTGTCGAACACGCTGGACATGATTCCCTCACCCTTTGTATCAGTCAGGAACTCACTCTTATAGCCGAAAAGTCCTCTTGCCGGAATGAGAAATTCAAGCTTCATTCTTGAACCCTGCGGGTGCATTTCAACAAGGTCTGCCTTTCGTGTACCCATTTTCTCCATAACAGAACCGACACATTCCTCCGGCACGTCGATAACAAGTCTTTCAACAGGTTCAAGCTTTTTGCCGTTTTCGTCCTCCTTGAAAAGTACTCTCGGAGTGGAAACTGAAAGCTCATAGCCCTCTCTTCTCATATTCTCGATAAGGATTGAAAGGTGCATTTCACCTCTTCCGGCAACTCTGAAAGCGTCGGTGTTGTCAGTTTCCTCAACACGCAGTGAAACGTCCTTTAAGGTTTCCTTGAAAAGTCTTTCTCTCAGCTGACGTGAAGTAACAAACTTACCCTCTTTTCCGGCAAACGGTGAATCATTTACGGAGAAGGTCATTTCAACAGTCGGTTCGCTGATTTTTGTGAACTCTATAGGTTCAACGCAGTTGGGGTCGCAGACAGTATCGCCGATTGTGATACCCTCAATACCGCTTACCCACACAATATCTCCTACCTGTGCAGTTTCCGCCGGAACTCTCTGAAGTCCCTCAATCTGGAGAAGTGAAACAAGCTTTGCGTTATTGATTTTCTTGTCCGGATTCTGGTGATTGCACACCGCAACATTCTGATTAACCTTGACAGAACCTCTCTGAATTCGTCCGATACCGATTCTGCCCACATACTCGTTATAGTCAATAGAGGAAACAAGCATCTGGAAAGGACCGTTTTCGTCACCCTTAGGCGGTTCTATATAGTTTATAATAGTGTCAAAGAGAGGGATAAGGTCTGTGCCGGCTTCGTACTGGCTGAGTGAGGCAGTACCCGCCCTGCCTGAACAGAAGAGTATCGGGCTTTCAAGCTGTTCATCATTGGCATCAAGGTCAAGGAGAAGTTCAAGAACCTCGTCGCCTATTTCGTCAAGACGTGCGTCCGGACGGTCAATTTTATTTACCACAATGATAATCTTGTGATTCATTTCAAGTGCCTTTGAAAGCACGAATCTTGTCTGCGGCATTGCGCCCTCTGCGGCGTCAACAAGGAGCAGTACGCCGTCAACCATGCTGAGAACTCGCTCAACCTCGCCGCCGAAGTCAGCGTGTCCCGGAGTGTCGATGATGTTGATTTTTGTTCCCTTGTAGCATACTGAGGTATTCTTCGCAAGGATAGTGATACCTCTTTCACGCTCAATATCGTTGTTGTCCATAACTCTTTCAGCAACGACCTGATTTTCTCTGAATGCACCGCCCTGTTTGAGCATTTCGTCAACCAGTGTTGTTTTACCGTGGTCAACGTGGGCGATAATCGCAATGTTTCTTAAATCTTCTCTTACCATTTTTTCATTCCTCCTGAAAATTTAGGATATTTATCTATGTGAATTTATAATCTGATTATAAATTTTTTTCCAAGCTGTTTTTTCAGATATACGCTTAAATCCTCCGGACAGCCCATTACAAAGGCTGATTTTTTTATTATATAAGCGTGCTGTTTGTCAGAATACAGGAAAAAATAGTCCTTTACTTCCTTAGCTTTTATCAGTTTATCGTATTCTATACTGATATTTTCTGAATTTACGCCTTTTTCAACATTCACCGTAAAATACTTTTCTTCAAAATCAAAATGAACAGGATTGTCGCCGTATTTTGATTTTATATTTTTCAGATTGTTTTTCGGCGAAATCACATACCTGTTAATCATGTTGTATATTATTACACTGCTTCCGACAGCCAGTAAAAACAATGGCAATGCCAAATTCGAAAAACTTGTGCCGTTTGCTATAGCAATAGCAATGACAAGCATATAAAAACCAGAAAATGAAAGCAAAATTATACAATACAAAATAAATAAAAAGTTATTATGAGCTTTCCGGCTGAATGCTTTCATATCCTCAATAGTGTAGTTCATAACTGCTTTTACCATTAAATCCCCCTAAAACACTCAACACATTGCAAAACATTTTGTTTAAAGAGCGTTTTTTTCATTGCATAAAAAATTCCTGCATAAAAATGCAGGATATTTTTCGTCTTATTTTAGCCTCTTTCATTAAAATCAGCTGAAAGAAGATTCATTGACTTAAAGAGCTTGTGCAGATAAATAAGCGGACCTACAATAATAAGTGAACCCAGAACATTCCAGCCCCAGAAACTGCCTGCGCCGAATGAATAAGCTATATTTCTTCTGCTGAGTTCACGTCCGATACGTGCTGAAATCTTATGATACCATACAATCGGTACAATGCCGAATGTAAGCCATGAAAAAATAAAATATACAAGGCAGAAGTGCATTGTTTTTCTGCCGTCATATCTGCTTGCAATAAGATTGATGTCAGTTGAAACTGAGGACATTGCAACAATTCCGTATATTCCGAAAGTAATCAGAGAAAGCAGAATATACTTGAGAAGTCCTCTTTTTGTATTCAGTCTTGCAAGCGGCTGATTGTTCATCGGCTGATTATACGGCTGATTGTAATTGTTAGCCGGCTGACTGTCCACAGACTGATTGCTTGTCGGCTGACCATTCAGCGGCTGTAAGCCCGATGATTCCTGTCTGAAATCCTGTTCCATAATAAAATCCTCCAAAAACCCATAATACATACATAATTATACATTATATCATTTAATCTGTCAATAGAAATCAGGAAATTT
Source organism: Oscillospiraceae bacterium (assembly GCA_022788225.1). GTDB lineage: Bacteria > Bacillota > Clostridia > Oscillospirales > Ruminococcaceae > Porcipelethomonas. The sequence goes on from JALEVO010000159.1 coordinate 107,006, forward strand.
CTTTGAATAATATGCAGGATTTTATATCGCAAAAAAGAAAAAGTACGCTTAATGCGTACTTTACTGGTGGGAGAAGATGGATTCGAACCATCGAAGCTGAAAGCAACAGATTTACAGTCTGCCCCCTTTGGCCACTCGGGAATTCTCCCATAAAAATTCCGCCGACTATTGCCGGCAGATAATGGAGCTGGTGGACGGACTCGAACCCCCGACCTGCTGATTACAAATCAGCTGCTCTACCAACTGAGCTACACCAGCATCTTGTTCAGAATGCTTAATTATTATATCACAGTTTTCTAAGCTTGTCAAGTCTTTTTTAAAGATTTTTTCAAGTTTTTTTAAACTGCTTAAAGAAAATGGTCGAGGCGACAGGACTTGAACCTGCGGCATCTTGGTCCCAAACCAAGCACTCTACCAAACTGAGTTACGCCTCGTTCATTCTCGTTTATGCTGTCTTTCGTCAAACAGCTTTATTATTATACACGTTTCTTGCTGAAATGTCAAGCGCTTTTTTGCGATTTGTCATGTTGCACAAAATTTAATGTTTCATTTGTGCAATATGCTTTATTTGTAGGGGCGAGCATTGCTCGCCCGTGACTGTGAATACGTTTTTTACGGGCGACCAATGGTCGCCCCTACAATTGATTTTCAAAATATAAAAAATGTCAAGAACTATTCTATCTCATAAAGCTTTGCAGTTCCGTCAATTAACTTTTCGGGCATGAATCCTGAGCCGATTTCGTTTTCAACTGCAAAGGCACAGTACCCGGTTTCAATCTCACTTTCGGGTACTATATAGCCGTAAGTTATGGTCTTGGTTTCATAGGGTGCAAAGGTGTATTTGTAGAGACTCTTTCCGCCGTTTTCCGTGTATGAAATGTATTCGGGGTCAGACGGAAGCAGGGTCCAGTCACTGCCTGCTCTTAAATCCTTTGAAACCATTTCAAAACCGCAGAAATACATATCCTTTTCCACATTTATGGTGTTCTCAACCTCATAGGTCACAAGCAGCAGCTTTGCGTCATCTATGCCGCCGCACAGGTCTTCATAACGCTGTATATACTCAGAATCAATGTCATAATCAGAAATTTCTCCGACTTCACTTCCGGTTATCCTTACATTTAACAGGTAGTTGTCGTAAAGCAGCGGTATAGTCGTACCAACAGGTTCGTACACAGCCTTTTCCATTGCCTCGTCATACTGCTCCTGCAATACGCTTTCATAATCCGCCTCTACTTCTTCCATAGGCGGATTTAAGATTGGCTCACCAAAGTCCGGTTCAACAATATGTTTTTCATCAAAACCTTTCTCTATCGGTACTTCAAATACGTAATCTACAGGGAAACCGTCCTGATCAAGTCTGAACACTTCAACATAAAGTGCTGTAGCTGTTTTAAGCGGTGTACGATATAAAGAACCGATAATCTGTTCACCGTAATCGTCACTTAATGCACCGTAACACTCGAGTTCATTTCCATCTTGGTCTTTTACTGTGAAATCATGGGTGCTGTAGTCGAGTCCGCTTATATAAACAGTTGTGTCAAAAGGAGTAACAACAACGCTTTCAAGAGTAATACCGCTCTGCGTTTCGTTTACCTCATAGGTTCTGTTATTGCTTGAGTCCGGCGTCAGCTTTCTTTCAAATACAAAGTCGCCAGATAAAACTCCGGTAGTTTCCGGCACATAAGTACCAGACATATCATCATTCGGTACCCAGTTCTGAACCAGTCCGTTTACGCCCTGAATGTCATAGATATGGATTTGCAGTTCTGAATCTTCTCTGATGTCAAGGTATGAATAGTAAAGACGGGTGTAATAATTGCCGTCCACGTCGGCTGAAAAGCCTATATACAGTTCCTCAGTTTCTTCAACAACGTCCTTGCCGTCAATTTTTACGGTACACTTTGCCTGAACTCCAGTGAGATTTTTAAGCTGTTCATCCTTTGGTGTAAGCGCAAGGTAGACTGCAAGGTGGCTTTCATCGCAGTAAACATTCTGCATTTCAATGTCGGCGCACTGGCTGTCTTCATACCTTTTGTCCTCTAAAGCCAGAATATTCTCTTTTGTGCTTTCCTCTGTTGGGACAATACTGTCTGTTTCCTCGTTTACAGTACCGAATGCACTCTTAATGGACGGTGTATACTCCCACACAGCAGGTATTGTAATTCCGGCAAGTACGGCAACACAAGCCGCAATCGCCCCGAATCTTTTGAAAGCAATCCTCTTTTTCCCCTTATTATCCTGTTCGCAGTTTTCAAAAACCACTTCTTCCGGCTTATTTTTTTCTGAAACCGCAGTATAACTGCTGACTTCTGCTCTATTTCTATTCTTTTGTTCACATTCTTTATATATTATCTCATAAGCCTCATTGCATTTTCTGCTGACAATTTCCGGAACTGCTGTATTATCAAAAAAATCCTTTTCGTTTTTCATACCGAAACAGCCTCCCTGTCTGTGTAAATCATTTTAAACTCCGCCCGCCCTCTTGAAAGTCTGGTCTTGACAGTGTTTTCCTTCATATCAAGCAGTTCTGAAATCTCCTTTATGGTCATGCCCTGAGTGTAATAAAGGGTGAGGATAAGGCGGTAGTTATCGCTTAAACCCTCAAAGCTTTCCTTTATATCCCTGTCTGAAAGGCTTGTATCAGTGCCTGTGTCAACGCCGTCATAGCTTTCGATGTATACTGTATTGCCGTTTTTCCGGATAATGTCCTTACAGCAGTTTATCAGTATCCTTGTAAGCCACGTTTTGAAGTACTTATCCTGTCTTAGCTTGCCGATATTCTTCCAGCAGGACAAAACAGCGTCCTGTATTGCGTCCGCTGCGTCAGCGTCATTGTGGAGTATGGAAACTGCTGTTTTGTACATTGCGGACTTGTTCTGCTCCATAAGCTCCACAAAAGCGTCCGGATCGCCGTTTTTCGCCCTTTTTATGAGCGTATCAGCTTTCATATTCAACGCCTCCTTTTTTCCGAACCAAAGCTTTGTTTCTGTACATTAGACGTAAAAGCCTTCGGTATGGTTTCAGCTTTTTTGAAAAAAGCTTTGCAAAAACTATTTTTTTGCCTTTACAAGGCGGTGGGTATTGTTCATTTCTTTGCTTGCCCTTTGATTTTGCCTTTACAAGGCGGTGGGTTATGTTCATTTCTTTGCTTGCCCAAAGAAACGAACCAAAGAAATGCACCCACTCAAACGCCGTGGGCGGCTTGTGCGGCTTGCGCCGCAAATCACTGCAATATTGTTAATGAACTAAACTGCGTTGTTTAAACTGACTACATCATGATTGCGGTTAAAGTCGTTCTAATCTAATAAAGCCAGAAAAAACTTTAACTGCCTTTAATAGCTATGCGGTTAAAGTTTTCTTTCCGCTTTAAAAACGTTAGCGCAGAAAGTTTGAAATTATGAGTCAGCAAGTATGTACCGACCCAGCTGTCTTATATTTACAAGATAACCCGTCTTTGCAGCTCCCGCTGCACAGCCGCCCACGGCGTCTGAGTGGGTGTCCTTTCTTTGGGACTTTCTTTGGACAAGCAAAGAAAGTACAATAAAACACGCATTTGTTTCTTGTTGCGGTACAAGAAAATGTATCGGACATACCATATTCCTCATATCATTTAAATGATAAGCAATAAACAAGGAGGAAAATATGGGACTAACTTCACAGTCAACGGGAAAAAGAGCCAGTCAGGGCAATATTCCCGAAAAAAATAACGGAGAATTTCTTATTGCACTTGCCGGAAATCCCAACGTTGGGAAATCCACAGTTTTCAACGCTCTCACCGGCATGAAACAGCACACCGGAAACTGGGCGGGCAAGACCGTTTCAAATGCCGCCGGGCGGTGTGAACACAAGGGGAAAAAGTACATTCTCGCCGACCTCCCCGGTACATACTCCCTTATGGCACACTCCGCCGAGGAAGAAGCCGCACGGGATTTCATCTGCTTTGGTATGCCGGACGCTGTTATTGTAGTGTGCGACGGTACTTGTCTTGAAAGAAATCTTAATCTGCTGCTCCAGACGCTGGAAATTACGCCTAAGACAGTGCTGTGTATAAATCTGCTTGACGAGGCTGAAAAAAAGGGTATCAGCATTGATACGCAAAGGCTTTCAGAAATTCTGGGAATACCAGTTGTGGGCGTCACCGCAAGAGATGAAAAGGGGCTTGACCAGCTTATGGACGCAGTACAGCAGGTTATTGAAAATCCCCCAGACAGCGCATATCTGCCCTCATACAGCCGTCAGCTTGAAGAGGAGATATCAAGAGTCGCCGCAAAGCTTGAACCCTTTACATCCGGCAGACTGCCTGCAAGGTGGACGGCGATAAAGCTTATTGACCGGAACGAAAAGCTGACCGACTCCATAAACAGCTTTCTGGGCAACGATATCGAGGAGGAGATTTTCGGTACACTTAATGTCTGCCGTGAGGCACTGGCACGGAAAAGCTACAATCCCCAGAGTATCAGCGACGAGATTATTTCCTGCATAATCCACTCGGCAGAGGAAATAGCCGGGGCGGCGGTGTCTTTTAAAAACGACAGTTACTACGAGCGTGACCGGAAAATTGACCGCATTCTCACAAGCCGTGTTTTCGGCATTCCCATAATGCTGGGTATTCTCGGCATGGTTTTCTGGATAACCATAGTCGGGGCAAACTACCCCTCAAAGCTTTTGTCGGACGGTCTTTTTTATCTGGGCGGAAAAATAGAGGATTTCCTCAATTTCGTGAACTGTCACCCCACTGTCACTGACCTTGCCGTCAACGGCGTTTACCGTGTGCTTGCGTGGGTGGTTTCGGTAATGCTGCCCCCTATGGCGATTTTCTTTCCGCTTTTCACGCTCCTTGAAGACTTAGGATATCTCCCACGTGCGGCGTTTAACCTCGACCGCCAGTTCCGCCGTGCCAACGCCTGCGGCAAACAGGCTCTTACAATGTGCATGGGACTTGGCTGCAATGCCGCCGGAGTTACAGGCTGCCGCATTATTGATTCCCCCAGAGAACGGCTTATAGCCATACTTACAAACAATTTCGTCCCCTGCAACGGGCGTTTCCCCTCTCTTATCTCCCTTATCACCATGTTTTTTACTGCCTCTGTTACCGGCATAGGCGGCTCTGTCACCTCTGCGCTTATTTTACTTGCGGTCATAGTGGCAGGAGTTGGGGCGACTCTGCTGGCGTCGTGGATTTTATCTGTTACCGTCCTAAAGGGTGTACCCTCCGCTTTCACCCTTGAACTTCCCCCCTACCGCAAACCGCAGATAGGCAAGGTAATAGTCCGCTCCATATTCGACAGGACTATTTTCGTTTTAGGCAGAGCCTGTGCAGTTGCGGCTCCGGCAGGACTTGTGATATGGCTGCTGGCAAACACGTCGGTATGCGGAAACACCATACTCATGCACCTTGCCTCGTTCCTTGACGCTCCGGGCAGGTTTCTGGGCATGGACGGTGAAATCCTGCTGGCGTTCATACTGGGTTTTCCGGCGAATGAAATCGTGATACCCATAATTCTGATGTCCTACACCTCTGCCGGAATGCTGATTGAAACTGAAAACACCGACGTTATGCGCACCATCCTTACGGACAACGGCTGGACGTGGGTGACCGCCCTGTGCACCATGATTTTTATACTTTTCCATTTCCCCTGTTCCACAACCTGTCTTACCATAAAAAAAGAAACGGGCAGTCTGAGATGGACAGCCGCCGCTATAATTCTGCCTACTGCCTTTGGCGTTGTGCTATGCGCACTCATAAGCAATATTGCAAGGCTGATATAGAAATTTTCTTTTCGGCAAAAAGAAACAAAAGCGGTGGTTTTGCCTTTTGCAAGGCAGGGGGTGTTCATTTCTTTGCTTGCACAAAGAAACGAACCAAAGAAATGCACCCACTCAGACGCCGCAGGGGGCTTGTGCGGCTTGCGCCGCAAATCACTGCAATATCGTTATTAAACTAAACTGCGTTGTTTAAACTGATTACTTCATAATTGCAGATAAAGTCGTTCTAATAAAGCAAAGCCATAGAAAACTATAACTGCCTTTAAATAGGCTTAGTAGTTAATGTTTTCTTTCCGCTTTAAAAATGTTAGCGCAGGAAGTCTGCAATTATGAGTGAACAAGTATGTACCGACCCAGCTGTCTTATGCTGACAAGATAAACCGTCTTTGCCGCCACCGTGCGGCATAGCAGTCCGGCGGCAGCCGGTGCATTTCTTTGGTACTTTCTTGTTGCAGGACAAGAAAGTACAGTAAACCTGCGTTCGTTTCTTTGGGCAAGCAAAGAAAGTACGTGCTAAACACTAAATCTATATTATGGCAAAAAGAAACTGCTGCATAAAACGTGCAGCAGTTTCTTATATTTAATCAGCATTTCGTTTATTACTGATTGCTCTCAATGTAGCTTACGATGTCGCCGACTGTCTTGATCTTCTCAACAGCTTCATCCGGAATTTCCATATCAAATTCTTCTTCAATTGACATAACCAGATCAACAACATCAAGTGAATCAGCGCCCAGATCGTCAATAATAACTGACTCCATCTTTACAGCATCTTCTTCAACATCAAGCTGGTCAACAATAAGTTCTTTTACCTTGTCAAAAACCATCTTATTCTTTCCTCCATTGTCTAATATTTATATAAAGGCGTGTTTCGCCAATATAGCTTTTGTAGATTTTCACTACTCGATGTACTCACCGATTTTTCTAAACTTAGTGTACCTTGCTTCAAGCAAAATGTCAATATCTTTTTGCAAATTTTCTCTTATAGTATCTGACAAAAATTCTTTAATATTTTCTGCAATTTTATCTAAATCGTAGTGAGCACTGCCATTCGGTTCTTCAATGATTGCCTCTGCGACACCCATTTTCAGCATATCCTCGGCAGTTATCCTGAGAATTTCGCAGGCTTCCTTTTCCCTGCCGGCATCCTTCCAGAGTATGCTTGCACAACCTCTCGGTGAAATTACCGAGTAAAGGGCATTCTCCAGCATAGCCAGCCTGTCGCACACGCCAAGAGCCAGCGCACCGCCGCTGCCGCCCTCGCCCAGTACAACAGAAGTAACAGGAGTTCTAAGACGCATAAATTCCATAATGTTTTTGGCAATAGCCTCGCCCTGTCCTCTTTCCTCAGCTTCAACGCCGCAGAATGCGCCGGGAGTGTCGATAAAGCAGATAACCGGTCTGTGGAACTTTTCAGCCTGCTTTGCAAGTCTTAATGCCTTTCTGTAACCCTCGGGGTGGGGCATTGCAAAATTGGTTTTCTTGTTCTCGTTGAGATTTCTGCCCTTGACCTCGGCTATAACCGTTACCGGAATGCCGTCCAGACTTGTAACACCGCCCAGTATCGCAGCATCATCACCGTAATACCTGTCACCGTGCATTTCATAAAACCTGTCGAAAATAAGCGGGATATAGTCGTTTATTGTGGGACGGTTCTTGTCACGCAGTATCTCCTGTCTTTCCCACGGAGTTTTTGTGTTCATATCAGTGTCCCTCCATTTCAGGCAGATAGCCGTGCAGCTTCATAATATGGGAAAGTACGCTCCTCATTTTCCGCCTTTCAACTATCATGTCGATAAATCCCTTTTCAAGCAGAAATTCCGCCAGCTGGAAATCGTCGGGGAGTCTTTGCTTTATAGTACCCTCGATAACACGTCTGCCGGCAAATCCCACAAGGGCTTTCGGCTCTGCGATTATAATGTCGCCTAAAGACGCAAAGGAGGCTGTGACACCGCCTGTTGTCGGGTCTGTCAGGACTGTTATATAAAGCTGTCCTGCATCGTCATGCCTTGAAACTGCGCCGGAGGTCTTAGCCATCTGCATAAGAGAAATGATACCCTCCTGCATTCTTGCACCGCCGGAGGCTGTAAACAGTATCACTGGCATTTTATTTTTTGTGGCATGCTCAAAGGCTCTTGTCAGCTTTTCACCCACAACACTGCCCATTGACGCCATCATGAATCTTGAATCCATAATGCCGATTACAACAGGAATATTCCTTATTTTGGCCTCGCCGGTAATAACAGCGTCGTTAAGACCTGTACTTTCACGCAGCTGCTGCTGTTTTTCCTCATAACCGGGGAAATCAATAGGATTTTTGCTCTTCATGTCAGCGTCGATTTCCCTGAACGAATCCTTGTCAACAGTTATTTTAAGACGCTCCTGTGCGGTAAGCCTTGCATGGTAGTTACACGCCGGACAAACCATGTTCATAGCCTTTATTTCATCCTCGAAAACCACATTGCGGCATCTCGGACACTTAAAAAGCAGGTCGTCAGGAATACTGTTGTTTTCTGCGGCAGACTTTGTTTCAGTTTTCTCGCTGCCGTTGAATCTTGTTGTAACGACCTTGAAAAGATCCTCTAACATTTTTTATCCGCCGCCTTTCTATTCATCAAATTTAAATGTATCAAGAAAACGGTTGCTGTATTCGCCGCTTTCAAAAGCATCGCACTTTATAAGCGCAAGCTGGAAGTCTATGTTTGTGTCAATTCCCTCAACGATAAATTCTGACAATGCCCATCTCATTTTCATTATAGCCTCTTCCCTTGTGGGAGCATAGACGATAAGCTTTGCTATCATTGAATCGTAGTACGGGGAAATTGTATAACCCTGATATGCCGCTGAATCTATTCTTATTCCGGGACCGCCGGGAGTATGCAGAGCAATTATCTTTCCCGGTGACGGACGGAAGTTAAGCTTCGGATTTTCAGCGTTTATACGGCACTCAATTGCGTGGCCCTTAATCTGTATATCCTCCTGTGTGTAATCAAGAGGAAGTCCGGCAGCAATTTTTATCTGTGCCTTTACAAGGTCAACGCCTGTTACAAATTCAGTAACGGGGTGTTCAACCTGTATTCTCGTATTCATTTCCATGAAATAGAAGTCTTTGCCGTTTTCCACAAGAAATTCTATCGTACCTGCATTGTAGTAGCCGCACACCTTTGCCGCCTTTACCGCAGCCTCGCCCATTTTCGCTCTCAGTTCATCTGTCATGACAGGGCTTGGGCTTTCCTCCAGAACTTTCTGGTTTCTGCGCTGCATACTGCAGTCACGCTCGCCTAAATGTATAACATTTCCCTGCTTGTCGGCAAGAATCTGTATTTCAACGTGTCTTGGATTTTTTACAAAGCGTTCCATATAAACGGCGTCGTCTCCGAAAAAGCTTTTAGCCTCGGACTGTGCCGCTGTAATCTGCGCCGCAAGCTGATCCATGGACTCAACCATGCGTATTCCTCTTCCTCCTCCGCCGGCTGACGCCTTTACAAGCAGAGGGAAGCCGATTTTTTCAGCCGCCTTTTGCGCCTCCTCAACGGTTCTCACAGCGCCGTCTGAACCCGGTATAACGGGTACTCCGGCTTTTTTCATGGACTCCTTGGCGTTTGCCTTGTCACCCAGCATTTCAATAGATTCCGGAGAAGGTCCTATAAATTCAATATTGCATTTTCTGCACATTCTTGCAAATGCCGCATTTTCAGAAAGAAAACCAAAACCCGGGTGAACAGCGTCACAGCCTGTAATCTCACAGGCGGCAATGATAGCCTTCATGTTGAGATAGCTGTCCTTTGTATCGGCAGGACCTATGCACACCGCCTCGTCAGCTATCTGTGCATGAAGTGCGTTTCTGTCGGCAGTGGAATAAACTGCAACACAGCGTATTCCCAGTTCACGGCAGGCTCTTATTATCCTGACGGCAATTTCGCCACGGTTGGCAATCAGTACCTTTTTAAACATTTTTGTCGTTCACCTTTCACTTTATGGCAAATGTAATTTCCGCAGAAACTGCCTTTTGTCCGTCAACCGTCGCAACAGCCTTTCCTACGCCAACAGGGCCTTTTACCTTGATAATCTCCACTTCAAGTCTTAAAGTATCCCCCGGAACTACCTGTCTTTTGAACTTTGCCTTGTCGATTCCGGCGAAAAGTCCCAGCTTGCCCTTGTTTTCCGGTAGTACCAGCATTGCAACACAGCCAGCCTGTGCAAGCATTTCAATCATCAGAACACCAGGTGTTACAGGATATTCCGGAAAGTGTCCCTTAAACCAGAAGTCCTCTTCCTTAATATATTTTGTTGCGACTGCCCTTTTGCCCGGTTCAATCTCGTTTATCTCGTCGATTAACAGAAAAGGGTCACGGTGGGGAATGATTTCCATTATCTGCTCTTTATTGTAAACAACTTCAGCCATTTTTATCCCCCTTAACCTATAATCATTACCGGCTGGTCAAATTCAACAGCCGTACCGTCTGAAACCAGTATTTTCTTTACAACGCCGTCAAATTCGCTCTGAACCTCATTCATAAGCTTCATTGACTCGATTATCATAAGTACGTCGCCTTTTTTGACTGTACTGCCCACTTCCACAAACGGAGCTTTGTCCGGACCCGGCTTTGAATAGTATGTGCCGACAATAGGCGCTTTAACAACGTTTCCGCTGATTTTTTCTTCTGCCGGTTCATTTGTCTGTACTTCTGCCGCAGCAACTGCAACAGCGGCTGACGGAGCAGCAGCTGCAACTCCGACAGGCGGCATCATAGGCACAGGCGGAGGAGGCATCTTGTTTTCCTTTTCGATAACCACCTCGCAGTCGCCGTTTTTAATCTTTATCTTTGAAAGCTTGCCGTTTTCAACCTTGTCAGCAAGCTTGTTTATCTCGTCAAAGGTGAGATTACACGCAATCATGTTTTCGCTCATAGTCGTTCTCCTTAATCAGTAACCTTTTTCATACAGATAGTCGCATTGTGTCCGCCGAAGCCAAGAGAGTTTGAAAGTGCCGCATTAACAGGCATTTCAACGTTGCTCTCAACACAGTAATCAAGGTCGCATTCCTCGTCGGGAGTTTTATAGCCTATGGTCTTGTGAATGAAGTCATTCTTTACGCTAAGTGCTGTAACAACCGCTTCAACACCGCCTGCCGCACCTAAAAGGTGTCCTATCATGGACTTTGTGGAGTTTATCTTCACTGTCTTTGCGGCGTCACCCAGTGCTTTCTTTATTGCGATTGTTTCATACTTGTCATTAAGACCTGTTGATGTACCGTGTGCATTAATATATGTTACTTCTTCCGGTTTAAGACCAGCTTCTGTGTATGCATTTCTCATTGCGGCAGCTGCGCCCTCGCCCTCCGGGTCAGGAGAAGTGATGTGATATGCGTCACAGGTTGCGCCGTATCCGGCAAGCTCTGCGTAAATTTCAGCACCTCTTGCCTTTGCGTGTTCATACTCTTCAAGCACCAGCATACCGCAGCCCTCGCCCAGTACAAAGCCGTTTCTTTCCTTGTCAAAAGGAATTGACGCTCTTTCAGGGTCTTCTGTCTTGGACAGCGCTTTCATATTGTTAAAGCCTGCAAGGGTAAACTGCAAAACTGTTGATTCAGTACCGCCGCAGAGTGCCACATCAAGATAGCCGTCCTTTATCTTTCTGAAGGACTCGCCGATTGCGTGAGTACCCGACGCACAGGCTGTAACTGTTGAGAAGTTGTCGCCCTTGAATCCGGTTTTCATGGAAACCTGTCCTGCCGCCATGTTTCCTATCATCATAGGAACGTAGAAAGGCGAAACTCTGTTAGGTCCCTTGTTTAAGAATTTTTCGTACTCGCTGAGTGTAAGACCGATTCCGCCGATACCGCAGCCGATTATAACACCTGCTCTGTAAGGGTCAACGTCCTTGAAATCAGAACCGCTGTCTTTAAGCGCTTCGCTTGCCGCAACAACTGCAAACTGTGTGAAACGCTCCATTCTCTTGGCTTCCTTTTTATCAATAAAGTCAGTCGGCTCGAAGTTCTTTACCTCTCCGGCAACGCTTACGCCGATATCCTTTGTTTCAAACTGTTCAACCTTTGCGATTCCCAGTTTGTTTGCCTTAACGCCCTCCCAGAATTCCTCAACGTTGTTTCCGAGGGGATTTATAGTACCAAGTCCTGTAACTACTACTCTTCTGCTCATTTTATCATTCCTTTTCTCTTATTTACATTGAAAGTCCGCCTGAGATTTCAATGACCTGTCCTGTAACGTAGCTTGAATCCTTTGACGCCAAGAACGAAACAACGCCTGCGATTTCCTCCGGCAGTCCGTAGCGCTTCATAGCGATAAGGTTAAGCATTGCGTTTTTCTGCTCCTCTGTAAGCTTGTCAGTCATAGGGGTCTTGATAAATCCCGGTGCGACTGCGTTTACATTGATTCCTCTTGAACCCAGTTCCTTTGCAATTGTCTTTGTCATACCGATAATTGCAGCTTTTGATGCGGAGTAGTTGATCTGTCCCGGATTGCCGTAAAGTCCGGCAACAGACGCAACGTTTATTATCTTTCCGCTTCTCTGCTTCATCATTATCTTACCAGCGTGCTTCATCATGTTGAAAACGCTCTTCTGGTTTACGCTGATAACAGAGTCATACTGTTCCTCTGACATTCTCGCCATAAGACCGTCCCTTGTGATACCTGCGTTATTTACCAGAACGTCAAGGGTAAGGAAAAATTCCTTTACCTTGCCCACCATTTCCTCGCACTGTGCATAGTCGGAAACGTCAGCGCAGAAATACTCACACTTAACGCCCTTTTCTCTGATTTTTTCAACTATATCGTTATCTTTGAACATATCCTCGTTCAGATCGTTAAGGGCAATGTCAAAGCCGTCATCTGCAAGTCTCAGCGCAATAGCGGCGCCGATTCCTCTTGACGAGCCTGTCACTAAAGCTGTTGCCATTTTCAGTTACCTCCTGTTTATCGTTATTTCAAAAATCAATATTCTGTTAATTTACTCATTTATTTATTCAGCAGCTTTTCAGCCTGAGCAAACATTTCCTCAATAATATCCTTACAAGGCTTAACCTCGTTTACCATACCGGCAATAAGTCCGCAGAGGAATGAACCCTCTTCAAGGTTGCCGTCCTGAACGGCTTTTCTCAGTGAGCCGAGAGTTATCTCCTCAAACTCGTCCGGTGTGATAGTACCCTTGAACTCGCCAGCCGCAAGGTTTTTCGCAAACTTTGTCTTTACGTTTCTGCAAGGATGACCTGTTGTTCTGCCTGTTACCACGTTGTCTGTATCCTTTGCGTCAACAACGAGCTGCTTGTATGTGGGGTGAATCTGACACTCCTCGGACGCTAAGAAACGTGTTCCCACCTGAACGCCCTCTGCACCAAGCATAAAGGACGCCGCAATACCTCTGCCGTCAGCAATTCCGCCTGCCGCAATAACCGGTATCTCAACTGCGTCAACAACCTGCGGTACAAGACACATTGTAGTGTTTTCGCCGATGTGTCCGCCGGACTCTGTACCCTCTGCAACAACAGCGTCTGCTCCGGCTCTTTCCATTCTCTTTGCAAGGGCAACTGACGGTATAACCGGAATGACCTTGATTCCGGCATTCTTCCATGCCTCCATGAACTTGCCCGGATTTCCCGCACCAGTTGTTACAACCGGAACTTCCTCCTCAATAACAAGCTTTGCAAGATCCTCAGCGTTTGGGGACATGAGCATGATGTTTACGCCGAACGGCTTGTCAGTCAGTTCCTTTGTCTTTCTTATCTGGTCACGCAGATAGTCGATTGGCGCAGAACCGCCTGCAATAAGTCCGAGACCCCCTGCGTTGGAAACTGCGGCGGCAAGGGTGCTTTCAGCAATCCATGCCATACCGCCCTGTATAATAGGGTACTTTATACCTAAAAGTTCAGTAATTCTTGTTGTCATGTCTTTTCCTCTTTCTTAAAACTCAAATATGATTGCGCCGAATGTAAGACCTGCGCCGAAGCCTACCAGTCCTACCTTATCGCCTTTCTTGATTTTTCCGGCTTTCAGAGCCTCGTCAAGGGCAATAGGAATTGACGCACTTGATGTATTGGCGTGTTTGTCAAGGTTTACAAAGAATTTGTCCATTGATATTCCAAGATTCTTTGCGGCGGTTTCAATGATTCTGACGTTGGCCTGATGAGGTATGATAATGTCAAGTTCGTTTAAGTCAAAGCCGATTTTTTCTGCCGCCTTTGTAAGTGCGTTAGGCAGTGCCTTTGTGGCAAACTTGTAAACCTCTCTGCCGTCCTGATAAAGATAGTGTGAGTTGGATTCAGGGAAACCGTCGTCAACTCTGCCCTCCCCTGTCATGAATGCATTTGCCGGAGGTATTGAACGTGCGAAAAGATACTTTGCACCGTTTCCGTCTGCACCTAAGTAGCTTGAATAAAGTCCGTCGTCTGCTCTCTCGATTACAACTGCCGCCGCACCGTCACCGAAAAGCACACAGGTACTTCTGTCTGTGTAGTCGGTGATTTTTGTCAGGTTCTCGTTGGCAACAACAAGAGCGTACTTCATATTCTCGTCTGTCTGAAGATAACGCTTTGCCATATCAATAGCATAAACACAGCCTGCACAGGCACAGTTTACATCAATAGTCATAGCATTTACAGCACCAGTTTCACGCTGTATCATACAGGACATTGACGGTGTGTAGTAATCCGGCGAAACGCTTGTGTCGATAATTATGCCGATATCCTCCGGAGAAATCCCCGCAGAAGCAATTGCCTCCTTTGCCGCCTGTGAGCCCATGAACCATGTCGGCTCGCCGTTTGAAACAAAGCGTTCTTTCATACCCGTTCTTGTTGTTATCCACTCGTCGCTTGTTTCAATAAATGATGTGAAGTCCTCGTTCACTACTTTCTTCTGGGGCTGATAACTGCCAGTCCCTAAAATTCTGATTCCCGGCAAAAAAATTCCTCCTTAAAAGTTGTCATATCCTTAATTTTGTGGTATAGTTATATTAAGGTGTTTTACCTTAATGATTTCGCAGTAAATCTGAAATCAATCATATTTCATTGTAATCTATTTTAAAGTTTTTTGCAATGTAATAATTGTTATTTTGTGACACTCAAAATAAAATACCGCAGTTTGCACAAATTTACGGTATTAAAATTGTGCAGATTCTACATTAAAATTCAAGTGATTGGAGATAGTAATTATGGCAAAAACAGCATTTTTATTTTCAGGACAGGGTTCACAGTACCCGGGCATGGGAAAGGAACTCTTGGACGCAAACCCTGAATTTGCGTACATCTACGAAAAAGGCTCGGAAATCTTGGGTTTCGACCTTGCAAAGCTTACCTTTGAGGGCAGTGAGGAAGAACTGGCTCAGACCTGCAATTCACAGCCTGCAATCATGGCAATGTCGATTCTCTGCTTTGAAGTTGCAAAGAAAAATGGTCTTTCATTCGACGCCGCCGCAGGTCACTCACTGGGCGAATATGCGGCAATGGCGACAACAGGTATGCTCTCACTGGAGGACGCTTTCAGAGTAATCAAGGCAAGAGCCGCCGCAATGGACAAGGCTGGTAAGGAAACCGAGGGCGCAATGTACGCAATCATGAAAATGACTCCGGAAGAAATCGAAAAAATCTGCGAACAGACTGAGGGTTACGTTGTACCTGTAAACTACAATTCTCCGGCACAGACAGTCATTGCCGGAGAAAAGGCGGCGGCAGAAAAGGCGGCTGCGGCATTTGCAGAGGCTGGCGCAAGAGCAGTACAGCTTAAAGTTTCGGCGGCGTTCCACTCAAAGCTTATGGAGGGTGCGGCAAAGGAATTTTACGGGGAAATCAAGGATATCAAATTCAATGCGCCGTGTGTGCCGTTCTATTCAAACGTACTGGGTACTGAGCTTACCGACTTTTCCGATATTCCGTCAATGCTTGCAAAACACATGGTTTCACCGGTGAGATTCACGTCTGAACTTGCGGCTATGCAGGAAAGCGGTATTGAAAACTTTGTTGAACTTGGTCCAAATAAGGTTCTGACAGGACTTGTAAAGAAAACCCTCAAAGGCGTAAACGCTGTAAATATAGAGGACGCAAAGACGCTGGAAAAGGCACTTGAAAAGTAAGAGCACTAAAGGTAAAAGTTTCGCCAGCCTTTTCAAAGGCTGTGGGGGTCAACGGGGGCAAAGCCCCCTTGTCGCTGTCCGCAGACAGCGAAATCCCCAAAAGCCGCCGCTTAATTAAAGAAGAATCACACAAATCGAATTCCACAAACCACCTATGCAAAATCATAATTATCCGGTGGCTTTTGTCATTCAACAGCGACAGCGCATTGAATGACCGCCGACAGGCGAAAAAACATATACCGTAAAATTATAAACGATTTGTCCAGTCGGGTCACCGACCGGGCTGTCGAGGGCGCCAGCCCCTACAAAATAAAACCACAGCGCACGAAAATTGAATAAATCATCGGGCGACCAGTGGTCGCCCCTACACAGTTTAAATTACAGGAGGTTACTATGAAAAAATATGCTTTAATCGGTCACCCTCTCGGACACTCAATGTCCCCTTTTATACATAAGCGCCTTTTTGAGGAGTCCGGCAGAACTGCTGAATACACACTGGAAGATATCCCGCCGGAGGAAATGCAGTCAAAACTCCCTGCACTCCTTGAATCCGCAAGCGGTCTGAACGTCACTATCCCCCACAAAGTCCCCGTAATCGACTTCCTCGACTGTCTTGACGAAAGCGCAAAGCGTTACAATTCCGTAAACTGCATCTGCCGCAAGGACGGAAAACTCACCGGCTACAACACCGACTGCGACGGTTTTCTGCGTTCAGTACCCGAAAAAAATCTCGGGGGCAAGGTACTGCTCTTAGGCTGCGGCGGCGTCGGCAGAATGATGGCTATTGAAGCGGCAAGACACGGCGCTGATATCACTATGGCTATTATTCCCGAGGCGCAGGACATGGCGGATACCCTTGTAAATGAGGTTAAGGAGAAAACCGGCGTTCAGATAAAAACAGTTTTTATGGACGGCATTTCCGGCGAATTTGACCTGCTTATCAACGCTACACCTGTTGGTATGTACCCTAAGGTTGACGCCTGTCCGGTAAGCGAAGAGGTTATCGGAAGCTGCAAGGCGGTGTTCGACGCAATATACAACCCCACCAAGACAAAGCTTATCACTATTGCCGAGGAAAAGGGCATTTTAGCTGTGGGCGGTATGTCAATGCTGGTTCTTCAGGCGGTTACTGCACACGAAATCTGGGACGGCGACAGCTATTCCGACCAGCAGATAAACAAAATTATCGCAGAGGCTGTTGAAATCGTTGACAGGGATTTTAAATAAACATATTTTAGGAGAACATTATGACTGTATTTTTATGCGGATTTATGGGCTGCGGAAAGACCACTGTGGGCAAAAAACTTGCTGAGATATGCGGCTGCGGCTACTGCGATATGGACGAGCTTATTGTTGAAAAAGCCGGAATGTCCATACCCGAAATTTTTGACAGGTACGGCGAACCCCATTTCAGAAAAATGGAAACCGAACTCATTGAAGAACTCGGCAGTTTTAACGGCGTTGTTTCCTGCGGAGGGGGTGCGATGCTGAGTGAGGTAAACGGTGAAATCGCCAGAAAAAACGGCGTTGTGGTATTCCTTGACGTTCCCTTTATCACCTGCTATTACCGCATTTCCGGTGACCCCAACCGCCCTGTAGCCGCAAGCCGTACCAGAGCACAGCTTGAAGAACTTTACAACCAGCGTTACCCAAAATATAAAAACAACTCCACTTTTACTTTAAAATGTGAAGGCGGTCCGCTGGGTATCGCAAAGAAGATTCAGAAGGATATTGAAATTTACGCAAAGTGAGTGTTCATTTCTTTATTAAAATAACGGGCGACCAATGGTCGCCCGAATACCCGACAAATAATTTTTCAGAAAAAACTGCCGCTCTTTCGTGCGGCAGTTTTATTATATCCTGTCAAGTGGCAGTTCAACTTTAAATGCAACAAAGCTGTACGGGTCAAGTACAAGCCGTTCGCCGTAGGTCACGTTACCATAAAGCGTATTGTAATACGGACAAAGCCTGTCCTCCATTTTTGAGTTGTCGATTATCTGCTGCTGTCCGGAACGGTTTATGAAGATAATAACGGCTTTTCTGCGGTTGTTTCTCGCTCTTGAAAAGGCTATGACGTTATCGTCCATGTAGAGGAATTTCAGAGTTCCGTCCCTGAAAACCTTGGAAGAATTTCTGATTCTTGCAAGCAGTTTTGTGTATTCAATCAGTTCCTTGTCCTCTTTGCCCCATGGGTAACAGCGGCGGTTGAACGGGTCTTTGTAGCCCTGAAGTCCTGCCTCATCACCATAGTAGATACACGGCACTCCCGGCAGAAAATACTGCAGAGCCATTGCAACTTTCATTCTGTTTCTGCCCAGTTCATACTCCTCATTGGTAAGCCAGCGGTTGCACATCCAGTCCTTGTCC
>JALEVO010000013.1 GCA_022788225.1 Oscillospiraceae bacterium
CGGTGAACGCTGTAAAACACCACATTTTTACGAAGATGACATAAAGAAAAAATTTGTTACTGCCTGCAAATCTGTACTGGAAAATCGGGAAGATTTCATTGCTGCCTGTAAGCAGGTTCGGGATATTCTTTCAGACTGCACGGCTTTTGAAAAACAGGTCACAGAGCTGTACACTCAGCATGATGACATTACCAAAACCATGCAGGAATATATCAGGAGAAACGCCACAAAGCCCCAGAAGCAGGACGAGTACAACGAGCAATACGAAAAGTATGAGCAGAAATCATATGAAATCAAAAAGGACATTTCAGCCGTACAGGCAAAAATTGCCCGCCGGCTGTCACGAAAAGAACTGCTTGACGCAATGATGCGTGAACTGGAAACTGCTGACCTCACATTACCGAAGTTTGATGAAAAGCTGTGGCGGATTATGGTGGAAAATGTGACTGCAGGACCGGACGGCGAAATGCTGTTTAAATTTCGCAACGGACTTGAAGTAACAGTGAAATAGATATGACGACACCCCACTGGGCTGGCTGACTGGATTATGGTCTGCTTGCCTGGTGGGGTGTTTTTATGCCATTTTTGCAAATGCACCCTTTTTTTCACGGAAATTCAATAAAAAAACGATAGGTAGGGGTTATCGTTTCGGAATTGAATTTTGCACCCCCTATCGTTTCAGAATTACTGCACATATCCGACCAATCGTTTCGGAATTGAGAGCAAATACCGTAACAGCGTTGTTTGCACAAAAATAAATGCACCCTAATTTTGTATCAAAATTAGAGTGCTAATATGGTGGAGGCGACGGGAGTCGAACCCGTGTCCGAAAACCAATCCGCACAACTTTCTACGAGTGTAGTTTATCGTTTAGCATTCCCTCTGCTGCCCGCCGACAAACAGGCTGACAGTGTCAGTAGTTCCGAGTACATTCAGCCGGCCGGAACCCTCCGGAAGAACGTTCACCACTAAGTCGATGCCCAAGCTTTTGCCGTGGTACTCAAAAGGAGGACAGTAGCAGACTTAGGCTGCTACCTGTAAGTTTCTTGTGCTTACAGTAATGTTATTTCTAGCGTTTATATTTAAACGTGGCGCAGTTTAAAGAGTATACACCGGCTCTACTCGCTTATTGTGGTTCAAAGTCCCCGTCGAAACCTTTACGCCCCCATATCAGCGGCTTTTCACCGCACGTTCTATCTGACGCTTTGCGTCCTTTTTAGCAGCGTCCTCACGCTTGTCGTAAAGCTTTTTACCCTTGCACAGTCCCAGCTGAACCTTCACCCTTGAACCCTTAAAGTACAGTGACAAAGGAATCAGAGTCAGACCGTCCTGCTTGACCCTGCCGAAAAGACGGTTTATTTCTTTTTTGTGCATAAGCAGTTTTCTCACTCTCATAGGATCACGGTTAAAGATATTACCCTTTTCATATGGAGAAATATGCATACCCTTGATAAAAAGCTCACCGTTGTCAATGGAGCACCAGCTGTCTTTCAGATTGACCTGTCCCTGTCTGAGAGATTTTACTTCAGTACCCACAAGTTCAATGCCGGTTTCCATGCTCTCAAGAACGAAATACTCATGTCTTGCTTTTCGATTTTCAGTTATTGTTTTAAAATTTTCAGTTCCCATGAATATTACCTCCTTTTCTGAGAGTACTTTATTATACAACATCTTAATAACTTTGTCAAGTATTTTTTTGCGATTATAAAAACATTTTTTGCGATTATTAAAAAATCAGCCGGCATTGCAAAACACCGACTGATTTATTAATAATGAAAAAGAGAGAGCAATTATTTTTCCATAATACACTTTGCAACTTCAATTGCATCATAGATATCAGTTTTATCGTCACGGTTAATGTCGGCAAGGAGGACAGCGTCCTCGTCCATGTCAGAAATGTTCATAATGTACTTTGAAATCTCGATAACATCGTAAAGATTTATCACATTGTCATTTGTGGCGTCACCCCACTTTGGTTCAATGAAATAAAGGGCAATATATTCATCAGCTGTAGTCTGATACTCAAATGATATTTCTACGCTTTCGATTTCATAATACAGCAAAGGCAAAAGTTCATTCAAAGTTTTTACATCATTATAAATTTCCTTTGTACCAGCATTATTATATTCGGACGTGTCATAGCCGCCATACACAGTAACAACATCTGAATCGCACGAACTGTCATATTCTGTATACCTGAGAATCTTCTGTATCTCCGGATATTTGTCAAAGCTGAAATCTTCTGCATATTTTTCGTTTTTAAAGTTTAACAGAATATTGTTTCGCTGGAGTGAATCCGGTTCAATAGTACCCGTCGTGATATAACGACAATACAACACACTTGCTTCTTCGGCTATACCACGAATTACAAGCTTTTTTGCAAATTTCATTGCCTCATCTTCAGTCATAATGTTATACACATAGAGCTTATACAGATTTTCTTCTGCTGCAACATCTTCTTCGTATCCCCAGTTGTCGTTCCCTTTTCCATGGTCAGAAATCACGCCATATCTTGACTCCGGGAATTTCAGAATCGGACAGCTGATACCTATTTTCTCTGCTGTCGGCTTTGAACCGTCCGGCATTTGTACAACTATTCCGTCATAATATACATCTTCCTGCACCCTTAACACTGATGCCGCACCATTCTCGTCTGTATATTCCGTATCGTAAATTTTGCTTTCCAATCCGGCAGATGCCTGAATCATACCTGCTGAAAGTGCCATAACGACTGACGAAAGCACTGCAAGACCTTTTGTGTATTTTTTCATAAATATCTACCTCCATGATTAAGTTATCAACTGCTTTCATAAATGATGATACGCTGAACCCGGATTTTGTCCACAGTTTTTAAAGCATTCTGCTTTTTGCATAAATTTACTCATGTTTTTTAGTTACAAATCAACAATAAATTTCACAAATCAGTCTTAAACAAAATAAAATAATTATAATTGGAAAAAAACTTGCAATAGTGCCCGAAATGTTGTATAATTAACTATATGTTTATTTTACAGAAAAGGGGAAACTGCTATGGATCTTGAAATGGTCGCATATCTTTCCAAACTGGGAAAGCTTGCTTTTACCGAGGACGAACTCAAAAAAACCGCTGAGGAAATGACAAGCATTATTGAAATTATGGATACAATCAAGGAAATTGACGTCACCTACGACGCTCTGGCAGACAATAAGAACGTCTATCTCAACGATTTGCGTGAAGATGCCTCAGAGCCGAGTATGCCGACAGAAAAAATTCTTCAGAACGCTGTAAACAGTGAAAACTGCTTTGTTGTTCCGAAGGTTGTTGAATAATTTAGAAATCAGAGGTTAGGAAATGGATATTACAAAGCTTAAAATAAGAGAGATGAGAAAGCTCCTTGACAGCAAGGAAATCTCCGCTGCAGAGCTTGCAGAGTCTTACATCGACAGAATTGATAAATATGACGGAAAGCTTGAAAGCTACATTACCGTCACAAAGGAAAAGGCTATGAGCGATGCCGAAAACGCTCAGCAGCTTATTAACAGCGGCAATGCCTCAGACCTTTGCGGAATCCCTCTCGCTATAAAGGACAATATCTGCACAGACGGTATCAAAACAACCTGTGCATCAAAAATGCTTGAGAACTTTATTCCGCCTTACAACGCAACAGTAATGGAAAAGCTCAATTCACAGGGTATCGTTATGCTGGGAAAAACAAGCATGGACGAATTTGCAATGGGCGGTTCTACACAGACTTCCGCTTTCGCAAAGACTAAAAACCCTTATGATACAAAGCGTGTACCGGGCGGCTCTTCGGGCGGCTCTGCATCATGCGTTTCTGCGTCACTGTGTGCTGCGGCTTTAGGTTCTGATACAGGCGGCTCTATCAGACAGCCTGCTGCTTTCTGCGGTGTTACTGGTCTTAAACCAACCTACGGAAGAGTTTCACGTTACGGTCTTGTGGCATTTGCCTCCTCTCTCGACCAGATTGGTCCAATCGCAAAGGACGCTCACGACTGTGCTATCATCTTAAACGCAATTGCCGGCTACGACCGTCATGACGGTACTGCCGCAAAGAATCCTACTATGGACTACACTTCCGCAATCGGCAAGGGCATGAAGGGCGTTAAAATCGCCCTGCCTAAGGAATTTTACGGTGAGGGTATCGACCGTGAAGTCGCTGAGGCTGTTATGGCTGCTGCGAAAAAGTACGAGGAAATGGGTGCTGAACTGATTGAATGCAGTATGCCGAGCCTTAAATACGCTGTTCCGGCGTATTACCTTATCTCCTCCGCTGAGGCTTCCTCAAACCTTTCAAGATATGATGGTATCAAGTACGGTCACAGAAGTGAAAAGGGTGAGAACTTCAACGAGCTTATCTGCAATTCAAGAGCAGAGGGCTTCGGCAGCGAGGTTAAGAGAAGAATACTCCTTGGCAATTACGCCCTTTCAAGCGGTTACTATGACGCTTACTACGGAAAGGCTCTTGCATTAAAGCAGAAGATTTCCGCTGAATATGACAGCATTTTTGAGAAATGCGATATGATTCTTACTCCTACAACTCCGTCCGTGGCTTACGGCACAGACGAAAACGTGTCCGACCCTGTAAAGATGTACAAGGCTGATATCTGCACGGTTACTGTTAATATAGCAGGACTGCCGGGTATTTCCACACCTTGCGGATACAACAAGGACGGTATGCCTATCGGTATGTCAGTTATAGGCAAAAAATTCGACGAGGCGGCAATTATCGGTGCGGCTGACGCTTTTGAGCAGACATTCGATTACAAAGCCCCTGAGCTTGTCTGATTGGAGGTAAAAAATCATGTCATCATATATTCCTGTAATCGGTCTGGAGATCCATGCGGAGCTGCTGACCAAATCAAAGGTTTTCTGTACCTGTAACGCTGAATTCGGCGGTGACCAGAACTCCCGCTGCTGCCCTGTCTGCACAGGTATGCCGGGTACTCTTCCGGTAATTAACCAGACTGCTGTTGAGTACGCAGTAAAAGCCGGCTTTGCGCTGGGCTGCGATATCAATAAATTTTCTGTGTTCGACAGAAAAAACTACTTCTACCCTGACCTTCCGAAGGCTTACCAGATTTCACAGCTGGAAAGACCGCTGTGTATAAACGGTCTTGTACCAATCGAGGTAAACGGCAAGAAAAAGAACATCAGAGTTAACCGTATTCACCTTGAAGAGGACGCCGGAAAGCTTGTACACGATGACTTCAACGCCGTTTCTCTTGCTGACTACAACCGCTGCGGCGTACCGCTTATCGAAATCGTTACCGAGCCTGACATTTCCTCCGCAGAAGAGGCAAAGGCTTTCTTTGAAAAGGTAAGCCTGCTTTTGCAGTATGCAGGTGTCTGCGACTGTAAAATGGAACAGGGTTCTTTAAGATGCGACGTTAACGTGTCTATTATGAAACCGGGCGACAAGGAGTTTGGTACAAGAACAGAGTGCAAGAACTTAAACTCTCTCAAATCTATCGGACGTGCAATTGAGTACGAGATAAAGCGCCAGTCAAGACTGCTTGACATGGGAAAACGTGTTATTCAGGAAACAAGACGTTACAATGATAACCGTGGCGAAACAACCTCCATGAGAACCAAGGAGGACGCTCACGATTACCGCTACTTCCCGGAACCGGATATCTTACAGGTAAACTTCACCGACGAACAGCTTGACAGCATCAAGGCACAGCTGCCGGAAATGCCTAACAAGCGCCTTGCAAGATATACTGAGCAGTACGGTCTTTCAGACGTTGACGCAAAGATTATCATAAACAAGAAAATCGTTTCCGATTTCTATGACAATGCCGTAAAGGCATACAACAACCCGAAAAGCGTTGCAAACTTCGTTATTGTTGAGCTTTTAAGACGTGTAAACTTAGGCGAAGTCACAATGGAAAATCTGCCGTTTACTGCTGAAGCTTTCGCAAAGCTGGTTGAAATGGCTGACACAGAAAAGGTTTCCAAAAATGACGCCAAGACTATCCTGCGTGAAATGATTGCCTCCGGAAAATCACCGGAAGATATCGCAAAGGAAAAGGGCATGCTTATCGTTAACGATATGGCAAAGGTTAGCGAGGTTATCGCAGAAGTTCTTTCTGCTAATGGTACTGCTGTTGAACAGTACAAAAACGGCGAAACAAAGGTATTCGGATTCCTTATGGGACAGTGCTCAAAGCAGTTAAAGGGTGCTTGTACTCCAAAGGTTATCAAGGAAGAACTGGAGAAAAAACTCTCCTCACTTTCCGCTGAAACTGCCGCTGTTTCCGCTGACGATACCGCTGAAAAGAAAACTGACGAAGCAAAGCTTAACATGACAGCCTACAAAAATGCTGATTCCTACAAGCCGTCAACTTCAAAAAATATCATGCAGATAAGTCCGGAAAATCTGAAAAAGGAATTTGAGATTTCCGATGCCCTTGAAAATATCGGCAAGGACATTACACTTAGCTGCTGTGTTTACAAAATCAGAAACATGAGTGAGTTCTCATTTATCGTTGTAAGAACAGGCAGATATCTGCTCCAGACTATCTACTCTCCGGAAAACTGCAAGGATAGTATCGAGGGACTTAAAGAGGGATTCTTTGTAAACATCACGGGTACTGTAACAAAGAACGACAAGGGATACAACGGCATTGAAATCATTCTGAAAAGCATCAGCCTTATTTCAAATCCGGCTGAGGAATATCCTCTTCATGTACCGAACAAGCGTCTTGGCTGTACCCTTGACATAAATCTCAACAACCGTTCCGTTGCACTGAGAAATGCTTATGAACGTGCAATATTCAAGCTGCAGGAGGGTGTCTGCAACGGATTCAGAGAGTTTATGCTCAAAGAAAACTTCACAGAAATTCACACTCCGAAAATAGTTGCACAGGGTGCAGAGGGCGGCTCGAACATATTCCATCTTGAATATTTCGACAAGCCGGCATTCTTAAACCAGTCACCGCAGTTCTACAAGCAGACTGCTGTTGCGTTCTTTGACAGAGTTTTCGAGATTGGACCTGTTTACCGTGCTGAAAAACACGCAACATCAAGACACATTAACGAGTATATCGGTCTTGACTTTGAAATGGGCTATATTGACAGTATGTATGACGTAATGGCAATGGAAACTGCCATGCTGAAATATGTAATGGAATATATCAGAGAAAACTACGCTAACGAAATTGAAATTCTGGAGGCAAAGATTCCGGTTATCAAGGAAATTCCGTGCGTTACACTTCTTGAAGCAAAGGAAATTCTGGGCAACAAGGGTTCAAAGAACAAGCTTGACCTTGAACCGGAAGACGAAGTTGCTATCTGCGAATACGCAAAGGAAACCTTTGACAGCGACTTTATTTTCGTAACCCACTTCCCTTCTTCAAAACCTCCGTTCTATGCAATGAACGACAGAGAAGACCCGCGTCTTGCATACAAGTTTGACCTGCTTTTCAGAGGACTTGAAATCACAAGCGGCGGACAGAGAATCCATGACTACAATGAACAGGTTGAAAAGATGAAGGCACAGGGACTGAATCCTGACGACTTCAAATACTACCTTGAAGCACACAAATACGGTCTGCCTCCGCACGGCGGTCTGGGTATCGGTCTTGAAAGACTTGTTATGAAGATTATTGATGCACCAAACGTAAGAATGTGCAGTATGTTCCCGAGAGATATCAACAGACTGCTGCCGTAACCAGATAAAATAATGATAACTGTTGCTTTACCGCAGCAGTTATCATTTTAAGGCAATACCGCATAATTATTGTCGTACAGATGCGCCGTCAGATTTTCTGTCAGATTGCATAAAAATCTTGCAGGCATACTGACGTATGTCAAGAGATTTTTGTGTGATATGACGGAAAATCTGCAAACAGATGTACGGCAAAGGCGCCAGCCGTTAATTGTGCGGTGTTGCCTTAATAAAAGTCATTTTTACAGAGAGTGAAAGGATCATTATATGAGGGAGAAAAACGGTTTTTTACTTTTAAGCAAGTACCGTGGGGCAATAATGGGCTTTGCGGCTTTATGGATACTATTTTTTCATGAGTGGATATTGCTATCAGAACAAAGCAGTACCGGAGCTTTTAATGTTGAACATTTTATAAAGATTATAGGCTTTTGCGGTGTTGATATTTTTCTTATGCTGTCGGGTCTGGGTCTTACATTTTCAATAAAAAAATCCTGTCTGCCTGTATTTTACCTGAAAAGACTCAAAAGAATCATTCTTCCGTTTCTGTTTATGGGAATACTGCGATGTGTACTTGAAAAATGGCCCATGGAACAGTTCTGGAAAAACATTTTATGCATTAATTTTTACACAGAAACGATTTATAGCTTTTTGTGGTTCGTACCTGCAATCATAACCCTATATCTTGTTTTCCCGCTTTATTACTGGCTTTTTTCAAAGTCATCAAACAAACTGGTGTTTACCGCAGCAGCAATAACACTCTGGCTCATTATTTCAATTTTCATAAGAGATATAATGAGAGTTGACCTTTTCGGTTTTACAAACCGTATTCCGGTTTTCATGGTGGGAGTACTGTTCGGCTGGATAACCCAGAACAAAAAGCCTGTCTTTACAAAGCTTACATGGGTATTTATCGGGCTTGTGTTTATACTGGGACTTTATCTTGCATATATGACAAATTTGCAGGGAATGTTCCTGCTTGTTCAGGTTTCAAACTGCTGCATACCTAATCTTCTTATTTCAGTTTCATTACCGTTCCTTATGGCAAAGTCCCTTGACCTGCTCAATAGTTTCAGATATTCAAGGCCTGTGGGAATTGCATTTACAAAGTTCTTCTCCTTTTACGGACTTTTCTCACTGGAGCTTTACTGCGTTCAGGAATGGCTTGGCGGACAATTATTTCCGAAACTCCCGTATGAATACAGTAACCTTACAAAAAATCTGATATACTTTGCCTGTGCAACAGCAATGGGATTTGTTCTTTACTTTGTAATAAAAATGTTCTGGAAGCTTGTTGATTTTGTCATAGCAAAAGTCAGACCGGCAGAAAGCAAATAGAAAATCCAATACATATAAATAAAACCCACATCAATATGATGTGGGTTATTTTTATTTACAGAGTTGCATAAAGATTAGTTTCCCATGCGGGAATATAAAGCTGGTGTCTTATATAAAGCTTATATTTCGGATTCAGCTTATGAACCAGCAGAGGAAGTTCAAACAGATCCTCGTTTCGGTGATAAAGGGCGACCATAAGCCTTGGATTATACTTTGCAATAGTCTGGCTGGCACCCCACAAAGCCTCACGCTCTGCACCCTCAACGTCCATTTTTATAAGCGTTGCCTCATTGCCCCCAAGCATACTGTCCACCGACTTGCTCTCAATAAACTTAGTTCCGCTGCTTGTGGCAAGAGATGACTGGCGTCCGGACTTTGAAGAAAACGGAAGCTGCGTATCAACGCACCAAGCCGCATTATTATATGCATAAATATGGTTCTTGCCCTCAATATAGCGGCAGAGCTTTTTGAAGTTTTTCCTGTCAGGCTCCATAGCGTAAATTCTGACATAGCGATTGCGTGTTATCTCCAGAAGTTCCTTTATGGTATCTCCGTTGTACGCTCCCAGGTCAACGTAATGCTCATTGAGATTAGGCTTGATTATATCCTTGTATATTTCAGTTTTTGTAGATGTAATATCTTCAAGATATTTT
>JALEVO010000053.1 GCA_022788225.1 Oscillospiraceae bacterium
GAAAACGTAACCTGGGGACAGAGAAAACGTATGGCTGACGGTAAGGTCAGTCTGCCGTACAAGCGGTTTTTAGGTTACAGGCGCAGCGATGACGGCACTCCGGAGATTGTTCCGGAAGAAGCCGAAACCGTTCGGCTTATCTACCGGAGTTTCATGGAAGGTCTGACAACCCACAAAATCGCACAAATGCTCATGACACAGGGAGTTCCTGCACCGGGCGGTCAGAAAAAGTGGTATGGCGGCACGATTGAAAGCATTCTGACAAATGAAAAATACAAAGGGTCAGCTCTTTTACAAAAGAAATTTACAGTTGATTTCCTTACAAAAAAGCAAAAAATTAACGAAGGCGAGGTGCCGCAGTATTTTGTTGAGCATAGTCACCCGCCAATCATTGACCCGGAAGAATTTGATATGGTTCAGGCAGAAATGGTACGCCGAAAGGAAATCGGCAGAACCTACAGCAGCAGTAATATTTTTTCATCAAGAATTATTTGTTCCTGCTGCGGCAGCTTCTACGGTTCTAAAGTCTGGCACTCCAACAGCAAATACCGCCGTGTGATATGGCAGTGCAATCACAAGTTCAAAAATGGTGAACGCTGTAAAACGCCTCATTTTTACGAAGATGACATAAAGAAAAAATTTGTTACTGCCTGCAAATCTGTACTGGAAAACCGGGAAGATTTCATTGCTGCCTGTAAGCAGGTTCGGGATATTCTTTCAGACTGCACGGCTTTTGAGAAACAGGTCACAGAACTGTACACTCAGCATGATGACATTACCAAAACCATGCAGGAATATATCAGAAGAAACGCCACAACGCCCCAGAAGCAGGATGAGTACAACGAGCAATACGAAAAGTACGAACAGAAATCATATGAAATCAAGAAAGACATTTCCGCCGTACAGGCAAAAATTGCCCGCCGGCTGTCACGAAAAGAACTGCTTGACGCAATGATGCGTGAACTGGAAACTGCCGACCTCACATTACCGCAGTTTGATGAAAAGCTGTGGCGGATTATGGTGGAAAATGTGACTGTAGGACCGGACGGCGAAATGCTGTTTAAGTTCCGAAACGGAATTGAAGTAACAGTGAAATAGATATGACGACACCCCACTGGGCTGGCAGACTGGATTATGGTCTGCTTGCCTGGTGGTTTTTTCTTCAAGTAAATGCAACCACAATGCAAAAATAGAGAATGAATGCAGGATATCAAGTACTATCATTTTCTTGAGATGACTATCCAGCATAACTGTCAACCTCACATTCATAAATTATTTACTTATAATTGTATCATATTTTTGATAGAAATTTAAGAATACAGTGATTAATCACAACCCAATGATATTGTGTTTTTCACAGATGTATATGACATAATTCTAACATTTTTCTCTCTTATCTTTTGATTACTGCAGCGGCATTGTCCACTTTTGGGCTATCTCATGCGAAAAATATTAAATCATCTGTCTTGGCTGAACAGTTGAATTTTTAAACCAAGCAGATTCAAAAAAAAGTGCTGCACAAACGCAGAAAAGCGTTGTGCAGCACTTTTTTACAGGTTTATCAGGTTACTTCTCATATGTTATAAAAATACCAATCAATGTGTTCCTTAATAGTTTTCCTTGCGAACTTCAAAATACGCCTGGGGATGCTTACATACAGGGCAAATTTCCGGTGCAACAGTACCCACAACAATGTGTCCGCAGTTACGGCACTCCCAAACGGTTACACCCGACTTCTCAAAAACCTTCTTTGCTTCAACATTATTAAGCAGAGCACGGTATCTTTCCTCGTGTGCCTTTTCTATAGCTGCAACTCCACGGAACTGCTCTGCCAGATCGTGGAATCCCTCTTCGTCCGCTTCCTTTGCCATACGGTCATACATATCTGTCCATTCTGCATTTTCGCCCTCTGCAGCGTGAAGAAGGTTTTCAGCAGTGTCACCCAGCTCACCGAGAGCCTTGAACCAAAGTTTTGCGTGTTCCTTTTCATTTTCAGCTGTCTTGAGGAAAAGTGCTGCTATCTGCTCATAACCTGCCTTTTTAGCTACGCTTGCAAAGTATGTATATTTGTTTCTTGCCTGGGATTCACCGGCAAATGCTTCCCAAAGATTTTTTTCGGTTTTTGTTCCTGCATAAGGATTTTTTGCAGGAGCACCCTCGATTTTTACAAACTTACTTGCAGGCTGCTTGCATACAGGACAAGTAAAGTCATCGGGCATAGGACCCTCGTGAATATAACCGCATACAGAACATTTCCATTTTTCCATAGTATTTACCTCTTTCTTTGTAGTATTTTCCTTGAACATGAGATTATTCAGTAATGCCTCCACTATATCAGTGGGAATGTCGGGATATGTTTTAATGGATTCTAAAAACTCCCTGTATTTTCGCTTTGAGGAAGCATAAAGCCTGCCTCACGACATAAATCTTTCAGCCTGAACGCGTCCTTGCCTGCACCGCATAGCGGACACTTAAAATCATCGGGCAATTCGCCATCGGTTTCATGGACATATCCGCAAACCATACAAATATATTCCTTCATTTAACGACCTCCTTTTATTATATAATATCATATAATAGAATTATGTTCAGTGATTTCGTCACATTTCCCGAAAAAAATTACAACCTTATGATTATTTTCATAAGGAACGATCATAAACGACTCAATACATTTATTTTCAAAAATTGTTGACAAATGAAACAGAATATGCTATAATCAACCATAGTCGGAAATGGAGGGCGATAATATGCCTAGACCTCAGCGCTGCCGAAGAGTATGCGAAGAACCGGAATACAACTCATTTTCTCCGGATGGAATACCAAATAATACTTGTATCACACTCACAGTTGACGAATATGAGGTTATCCGTCTTGTTGACCTTGAACAGCTTAATCATGCTCAGGCAGCTGAACAAATGAACATATCCAGACCCACCGCAACGGAAATATACAATAATGCAAGAATAAAAATTGCAGACTGTATTGTAAACGGCAAAAGGCTTGTTGTTTCCGGAGGAAATTACAGCCTGTGCAACGGCGGTATCTGCGGAAAACAATGCAGAAGACAACATTATTCCATTGTTTGTAATGAGAAAGGAAATGATATAATGAGAATTGCAGTTACTTATGAAAACGGACAGATTTTTCAGCACTTCGGTCATACAGAAACATTCAAGATCTATGACATTGCCGATGGAAAAATTACAGACTCTCAGGTAGTATCCACAAACGGAAGCGGTCACGGCGAACTTGCAGGATTTCTTTCCGTAAACAAGGTAGATACTCTTATATGCGGAGGAATCGGCGGCGGTGCTCAGACAGCTCTTGCACAGGCTGGAATCAAGCTTTACGGCGGCGTAAGCGGTGACGCAGATGAGGCTGTAAACGCACTTCTTAACGGAACACTCGGGTATAATCCCGATGTAAAATGCAGTCATCACAGCCATGAACACAACGAAAGCGCTCACAGCTGCGGTTCACATGGCTGCGGTAATCACGACTGTCATTAAATAATCATATTGAAAGATGGTAATTTCTATGAAGAAGTATGTATGCGATGCTTGCGGCTGGATTTATGATGAGGAACTGGGTGCACCTGAATTAGGTATTGCTCCCGGAACAAAGTTTGAAGATCTGCCTGATGACTTTGAATGTCCTCTCTGCTCAGTTGGCAAGGATATGTTCAGCGAAGAAGCATAAAGAGGTGTTTTATTATGGAACAGAAATTTTATATTTGTGAACACTGCGGAAAAATCATTGCTGTTGTAAAAGAAAGCGGCGTTCCCGTTATGTGCTGCGGTCAGAAAATGAAGGAAATTATTCCAGGGACTACTGAAGCAGCAACTGAAAAGCATATCCCTGTTTATACTGTTGAGAACAATATCGTTAAAGTCAAGATTGGAGAAATTGAGCACCCTATGCTCTCCGAACATTATATCGAATGGGTTTCTGTACAGACAAAGCAGGGCAATCAGAGAAAGCTGCTCACACCCGGAGCTGCTCCCGAGGTATATTTTGCCCTTTGCGAGGGTGATGAAGTAGAAGCGGTATATGCATACTGCAATCTGCACGGCTTGTGGAAAGCCTGATTAATACAACAAAAAGGCGGCAAAAGGATAATTTCTGCCGCCTTTAGTGTTATTGGGTTATCATTTCAATACCTTTTTCAAGGGTTGCCGTATCAAGCATACCGGTTCCATATGTTACAAGATTACCGTCCTTGTCAATAAAATATGTTGACGGAAATCCCGTTACATAATATGAATTTACGGCTTCCTGCTTTGTATCAAAGAAAACTTCAAACTGATAACCTTCCTGTTCGATATATTCCTTGGCATCGGAAATTGTTTCACGCTCCCCATCTGTAGCATTGACCATTAGGAACTGCACATCTGGATACTTTTCTGCCGCTTTATCGAAGTCAGCCATTTCCTGCTTACAGTAATAACACCACGTCGCCCAGAAGTTCAGAACAACAGGCTTTCCTTTATAGTCAGATAATTTCACAGCATTTCCTTCATAGTCAAGTACAGTGAAATCCGCTGCTGCGTAGCTGTCGTCATTTTCAGTTTCTGCTTGTGTTTGTTTTTCGTCAAGATTGTTTTTACCGTAATCATCGGCGAGTTTATTATACAAAACATAAGCGACAGCAATTATTCCTACAAGAAGTACGGCAATTATGATCCACTTAACTGATTTTCTCATACAATAATCCCCTTATGAAATGATATTCAGAAATTTTCCAAAAAGTCCTGTAGCCATAAGTGCTCCCACAGCTATCAGAAAAATTCCGCATACGGTATTTATAGTACCATAGTGTTTTTTGATAAATGCGAATGTATCCTTTAATCTGTCAATAAGGAATGCACTGATAAAGAACGGTATTCCAAGACCTAAAGAATAAATAAGCAGCATAAGTGTTCCTTTGGCGATACTTCCCTGACTTGCCGCAAGCATCAGAGCTGAACCTAAAAATGCACCGACACATGGTGTCCAGCTGATCGAAAATACGATGCCAAACAGCAGCGATGAGAAGAAGCCCAGGTTACCCGCTCTGCTGAATTTTGAACCCTTAAATAAATTCAGCTTAAAAACACCGAGTAAGTTCAGACCAAAGAATACAACTATCAGTCCTGTAATAATATCAACTGCTGTTTTGTATTCGTTCAGCACCTTTCCGAATGTTCCTGCAAGTGCACCCATCAGAACAAAGAGTGCTGTAAAGCCAAGAATAAATCCAAGAGCATTTTTCATCACCTGCTTGCGGTTACCATCTTTACCGCCTGCAAAATATGAAATATATATAGGCAGCATAGGTAGGAGACAGGGTGAAATGAATGTTATAATGCCCTCTAAAAATGCGATGAAATATTGCATTATACCGTTTCTCCCCTATATGCACTGATTCCTCCTATATCGTGAACATCGGTGTAGCCTTTGCTTTTCAGAAAAGCAACTGCCCGTGCACTTCTGCCGCCGCTCAGACAATGAACAAAAAGCGGAGTGGATTTGTCAGTGATAAACTGAACAATGCTGTCAAGGTTTCCGAGAGGAATATTTGTACTGCCTTCAATATGGTATTCGCTGTATTCCTCGGCAGTCCTGACATCAAGAAGAACTGCATCTTTTGTATTTTTCCATTCATTCACTCCCGAATTTATATCCTTATGATTAAATAATCCCATAAACATATTATTCATATCCTTTCTTTTTTGTATCCTCATTATACCATATTACAGAGGGATTTTCAGTAATCCAATCACCAAACAGGAGGTGTGCTCATGCGCATAACAACACTTGCCGAAAACACATCGGTCAGCGATAACTTCAGCGCTGAACACGGTTTATCGCTGTATATAGAAACTGATAAACATAATATTCTTTTTGACATGGGACAGACAGAGCTTTTTTCCGAAAATGCTGAAAAGCTTGGCATTGACCTGAAAAAGACAGATATAACCGTGCTGTCCCACGGTCATTATGACCATGGCGGCGGACTGAAAAAGTTCCTCTCCATAAATGATAAAGCTCCCGTATATATAAATCGCTATGCCTTTGAGCCTCATTATAACGGCAAAGAAAAATACATCGGTCTTGATATTTCATTGCAGGATAATGAGCGTATCATTTTCACAGACGATTTTTATGAAATTGGACAAGGACTCACACTTAATTCCTGCAATGACCGTCCGAAAAATACAGAGCTTGGCAGCTTTGGACTCAATATGCTGATAAATGATAAGCTTATTCCCGATGATTTCCGTCATGAGCAGTATCTGCTTATTGAGGAAAACGGCAGAAGAATACTCATCAGCGGATGCTCCCACAAGGGTATTCTTAACATTGCAGAATGGTTTAAGCCCGATGTTCTTGTGGGAGGCTTCCACTTTTCAAAGTTGCCTCTTGATGATACGCTGAAAGGCTATGCAGAATTCCTCAATGGCTTTGATACCAAATATTACACCTGTCATTGTACCGGCACAGAACAATTCTCTTTTATGAAGAAGTACATTGAAAAACTCCGCTATCTTTCCACAGGTGAAAGCATTATAGTATAGTCAGATTATCGGCATTCGGTACAGATATATTCCGGAACAGTACGTTCATTCATAACAGACTCATACAAACGCCAGCCGCCTGCAAGATTATAGCAATCATAACCGTTTCCTGTAAGAATACGGCAGGCAATATAGCTGCGAAGTCCTGAATGACAATGAACATATACAGGCTTGTCCTTTGGAAGTTCATTTAAACGCTCACGGAGGGAATCAAGAGGAATGTGCGAAAATCCGTCAATATGACCTCTTGCTCTTTCTGTTACGGTACGAACATCGAGAAGCGTAACGCTGCCGTCACGAGGTAGATTTTCAACATCGTGCCAGAAAAACTGCTTTACTTTTCCCGAAATAATGTTTTCAGCTACAAATCCTGCCATATTAACAGGGTCTTTTGCCGAACCGTAAGGTGGCGCATAACAAAGCTCAAGCTCTGCAAGGTCTGTCACCTTTGCTCCGAAGCGGATAGCTGATGCTATGACATCCATTCGCTTGTCGACGCCGTCAAAACCTACTATCTGTGCGCCGATAATTTTCAGAGTTTTCTTATCCCAGAGAATTTTTACTGACATCATATTTCCGCCGGGATAATATGATGCGTGAGATGCGGAATAGGTATATATTTTATCGAAGTCAATACCTGCCGCTTCTGCACTTTTTTCGTTAAGTCCGGTTGTTGCAACAGTCATATCAAATAATTTCAGAACTGCCGAGCCTTGTGTTCCCTTATATTCGGAGTCAAAGCCTGCAATATTATCTGCCGCAATTCGTCCCTGTTTATTTGCAGGACCTGCGAGAGGAATGAACGCAGATACTTTGGTAATGAAATTACTTACTTCAACAGCATCGCCCACGGCGTATATATTCGGGATATTGGTTTTCATTCTGCTGTCAACTACAATACTGCCCCGTGCGTTCAATGCAATTCCGCAATCCTTGGCAAGCGATGTTTCGGGACGAACGCCAACAGACATAATCACCATATCGGCTGATATTTCACCGTTCTGAAGAATCACCTTGCTGCCGTCTATTACCTGTACACCGTTGTTAAGGTATAGTCTGATACCCTTTCCTTTAATATAACGATGTACATCCGCTGCCATATCAAAATCAAGGGGCGCAACCAGGTGGTCGGAAAGCTCAACTATAGATACCTCAAGTCCTGCTTTTGCAAGATTTTCAGCCATTTCAACTCCGATATACCCACCGCCGATAACAACAGCCGATTTCGGCTCAGCCGTTTCAATATAGTTTTTTATTTTCAGCGTATCCGGAATATTTCTGAGCGTAAAAACATTAGCACCTTCAATACCGCTGATATTCGGCTTTATAGGTTCGGCACCGGGAGAAAGAATAAGATTATCATAGCTTTCCTCATATGTTGTTCCTATATTGAAATCTTTTACAGTTACCGTTTTGGTATCGGGTGATATTTTTATTGCTTCGCTAAAAACACGAACATCAATATTGAATCTCGCCTTAAAACTTGCTGGCGTCTGGAGTGTCAGCATATTTCTGTCGGTAATCTCACCGCCGATAAAATAAGGTAATCCGCAGTTGGCAAAGGAGATAAACTCCCCTCTTTCAAGAATGATAATCTCTGCGGCTTCATCGAGTCTTCTGAGTCTTGCAGCAGCCGATGCACCGCCTGCAACCCCGCCGATAATAATTGTTTTCATTCAAATACCTCTTTTCTGAAAGGATAAATTTTTATGCTTGAAACTGATTTTGAATCCGTATATAAAGAAACTTTTCCATTTTGGGAGGATATAACCGAAGCTGAACGAGAGCATATTTGCAGTAATTCTATGAAAAAGAATTATCAAAAAGGTACAAATATACACGACAGTTCGGAGTGCTCGGGAGTGATATTTGTCCGTTCCGGATGTCTGCGGGTATATATGATGTCCGATAACGGAAAGGATATCACACTTTACCGCTTGCACAGCGGCGATATGTGTATGCTGTCTGCCACATGTGTGTTAAAGACGATAACCTTTGATGTATTTATTGATGCAGAAGAGGACAGCTGTTGCTATATGATAAGCGGTCCTGCATTTATGAAAGTAAGCGATAATAATCCGAAAGTAAAAATTTTTTCTCTCGAAACTGCTGTAAGCCGTTTTTCTGATGTTATGTGGGTAATGCAGCAGATACTGTTTATGAGTATGGATAAAAGACTTGCTATTTTTCTTCTTGATGAATCATCAAGAACCAACTCGGATATTATCTCTTTCACTCACGAGCAGATAGCAAGGTATATGGGTTCTGCCCGTGAGGTTGTATCACGTATGCTGAAATACTTTGCAAATGAAGGGTTTGTCGAGGTTTCTCGTAAGGGAGTCAAGATTCTTGACAAGAAAAGATTACGTGAACTAACTCTCTAACATAGCAAGAATCTGCTGTTTAGGTCTTACCCCCACAGACTGAGCTGCTATTTTTCGGTTTTTCAGAACAACAAGCATCGGAATGCTTGCAACACCGAATGCTTGTGCAAGCTCTGGCTCGCTGTCAACATTTATCTTGCCCACAAGGTACTGCGGATTTTCTTCAGCGATTTGCTCTACCAAAGGAGAAACCATACGGCACGGACCGCACCAATCAGCATAAAAATCAAGAAGAACGGGCTTGTCGCTGTTTCTGATCTGCTCAAAATTATTTTTATTAACGTTAAGTATTGACATATTTCATACTTCCTTTCCTGGTTTATAACTATATTTTACCCGAAAAGAAATTGATTTTCAGTAACTCTGTCACATTATTTATGATTGGAATAGAATATTGAAGAATTTAACATTATAATAGCAAAATGGTGAGTGAAAAAACGGAAAATTATTCCGTCAACAAGATGGTATGCTTGCCTGGTGGGGTGATTTTTTTGCCATTTTTGCAAATGCACCCTTTTTTCACGGAAATTCAATAAAAAAACGATTACTTCGACCTATCGTTTCGGAATTGAATTTTGCAGCCCCTATCGTTTCAGAATTACTGCACATATCCAACCAATCGTTTCGGAATTGAGAGCAAATACCTTAACAGCGTTGTTTGCACAAAAATAAATGCACCCTAATTTTGTATCAAAATTAGAGTGCTAATATGGCTAAAGACTGCAATTTTAATACAATGCACCCTTTTGTGACAAAAAGGGTGCATTTTTCAGGTTATTGAGCTATCGTTTCGGAATTGAACGGTCGTAAGAACCTAATCATAGAAAGTCTTCTTCAATGATACAGCAGCAAATGGAATGCAACCACATGGGGGGGGGTGGTTCGTTTCTTTGTTTACGGTTGCATTTTTTAAGGTGTGGTTGCATTTTTCACAATTCTATCACAAAAGGGTACAACCGTTTGAAGGCTGTACCCTTTTTGTCCATATGTAATTATCATTACAACCCATAATTCCAACAAAATTCTGCCTTTATCTTTGTCCTGTATGGTGAATTGATATTACCTCCTAAAGCAGGTATAATCGTATAATAACTGTTTTGGAGGTATAAAATGAACAGAGAAGCTATGATTTTAAAAACAAGGCGTATTGAACTTGGTCTGTCCCAGACTGATGTCGCATTGAATTCAGGT
>JALEVO010000059.1 GCA_022788225.1 Oscillospiraceae bacterium
TCCTCCAGCAGTCCGGCAATGATATTCTTCTTGCCTTCACTCATTGGTTCTCTTTTTCTTCTTCCCATAAAAATCAGCCTCCTGTTTTTTCTATTTTACCACAGTTGACTGTTTTTTTACAGACTTTTTTTCATAGGCTCAAGCAATTTTCAGCAAGTATTTTGCATTTTCTTCGCTGAGCTTATCAATCGCTTTATCCCGTTCTTCTATTGACATATTTGCGAGTTTTGCGTGTGTTTTTACAGAAACCATAGTAAGCCTCCTGATAAGTTTTCCCCCATTATATCACTGCTTTCGAGAAAAATCAATAGGTTTTGAGTTTTTCATTTATAAATAAAAACTTTGTAAGGCTGTATCGGATATGAAAATGCGGAAGCCTGAGATGGCTTCCGCAATTATTAAAGTTGAATTATTCCAGAATTAAGTTCTTCCTCGTTGAACTCCATTTTTAACTCTTTTCGCAAAAAATTATATTCTTTTACAATGCAGCAAACGAGTTCTCTTATTAATCTAAATTCCTCGTCGTTGGCAGTGTCTTCAATTGAATAATGTTTCCCACTCTCGTTGCCGCCGTAATAAGTATTTGCATAACGATATGAAACTGCCAGTTTTAATAATTCAGGAGAAGCTACATAACTTTTTTGAATGATATGTTCACATAATTTCATTTTATTGAATTCAGAGATAGGAGTGCTAATATCTTCTGAATGATGCGTGGTTTTTGCTTCTTCACCTTTTTTCCACTCTATTTTTGTTGTGGTTCGGTGTGATTTAGAAACTTCTATAAAAGGCGCTTCTTCAAATGTTATATTTTTATCGTCGCTCAATTTCATAAAATAACGTACATATTCAGATTGTATGATAATACCGTAAATTTCGCTATACAACTCGCAGTATTGCTTGTAATAATAATCATATTTGAAATGGACATCAGATGTAAAAAGTTCAAAATTTTCTTTAAACTCTTTTTGTACCTCTTCAGTTTTCAAAGTGATTTCCTTAATATCTTCTTTTGTTGCTAAATTTTTGCCCTTTTCATCCATATACGATGGCAAGTAATTTTTAACAAGTAGTGTGGCGAAAAAACAACCAATGATTATGATGATATTTAAAATTGAGCAAACGATTACAATGGTTTCCATTTAGATACCTCCTGATATAATTTAATTTATTATACCATATTTCCTTGAAAATTTCAATATCTAAAATGAAAGGAGAGTTTCGTATTGAGCAGACTACAAACCGTCCGTGAAAACTGGACGGACATAACAACAAAGTTGCTTCGGGATAAACAGGAGCTTGCGCATTTTCTGCGCTTTTCAGCAAAGATGTATAAACAGAGTTTTTCCGACGCAGTTCTCATATATCAGCAGAACCCAAATGCTACAAAGGTTGCAACTCTTGAAACTTGGAACAAGCTGGGCAGGCTTGTAAACAAGGGTGAACACAGTATCGCCGTGTTCGGGGAGGACAGCAAATGCAAGCACCTTTTCGATATTTCACAGACAAATGGCAAGCGTGTTCCTGAGCTTTGGAAACTGACGGAGGATTTGTCAACCGACCTTACCGCTGTTATCAACGAAAAGTACGGTAAGGACTGCAAGAACATTCAGGAAACTATTGCAGCTGTTGCTGTGGACAATATCAAAAGCCGCCTGCCCGATATGCAGTATGCGGTGGGACAGATGAATTTGTCCGAAAAGGATATAACAGCATATCAGCAGTCGGTTGTTTCAGCGGTACGATTTGTAATCGCAAACCGCTGTGCCCCGACCGTCGGGCTCGACTCAAACAGCGATATGAAAATATCGGGCGGTATTAACCTTAATGCCGCAGATATGTTCAAGGACAGCCGTGACCTTATTCGCTTCTGTAACATCGTAAATCAATCAGCAAAGGACGCTCTCTTGGAACTGGAGCGAGAAATTGTAAATATTCTTAAACAAAGGAGAGAACGCAGCAATGACATACAGATTAAGTCCGACAGGACAGTATCTTCCCGAAATTCAGTACACACAGAACCCAAGAGAACAGGCACTTCTGAAAAAGCCGATAGGCAGGTGGGGCAGAATGTGGCAGGAGTGGGTGAAAACGGAGTATCCCACAGAGGTTCAGATATTCGTGATGGAGGGTCGCTGGAGCATAATTCCGAGGGAAATCGACATAGAAGCGGAGAAACGCTTTCAGGAGCTGGATGAACAGCACCGACAGCAGCCC
Source organism: Oscillospiraceae bacterium (assembly GCA_022788225.1). Lineage (GTDB taxonomy): Bacteria > Bacillota > Clostridia > Oscillospirales > Ruminococcaceae > Porcipelethomonas. Next base: position 2,218 of record JALEVO010000059.1, read on the forward strand.
CCCGTCCGACAGCGTTCAGCGAGATACAGACTTGGGAGAAAACAAGAGTGCTGACGATAGAACACAGGATAATGGAGGAAATCGTGTTCAGGCTCAGAATGTAGTAGTCCAGAATCTTATCGATAGATTTCTTCACGCTGACTTCAACCGCTGCCTTGACAGCAACGAAACGGCGGGTATGGTCTTTATGGACTGTGCGGATACGAAGTTTGACCCTGTGCAGTTCTTTGACAGATTCCATTCCGACAGATTTTCCGATACACAGACGGAGGAAATCAGAAACATTATCATAGCAGCAATGCAGAGCCGTGAATATGTTCCCGAACCTGTGACAGAGGAAGAACCCGTTATCGTAAATAACGAGATTGTGGAAACAACAGAGCTGCCGCCGCTTCTTGATGAAAACATCATAAACGGCATTATGAAGCACGACAGATTTTTCAAGGTCGAGCGTGATGAAATCGCAGAATTCTTCAAGGGAAACGAGGATTACGATAAACGCTGTGAGTTTATGAAATCAGTTTTCCGTATGGAAGAATATACAGAGCTTGATGTAAATGATGTCCGTGCAGGATACAAGGCAGAAGCTGACAGTCTTACCATTTGGGAGGGCAGTTATCTTTCCCGTACAAAGGAGTCAAAGTTAAGCTGGGATTTGGTTCAGAGCTTTACTGCCGACCTTATTGACAAGGGTAAATACCTTGATGAAAAGCCGAAGCTTGCCGTTGAAGCTGTCAAACCGAGCAGTGACTTGCATATCCGTAGTTTTTCTGAACAGGACGGACAGATATTTGCAGAGGTTATGCAAGGCGAAAAAAGTTCCGTTGTTCCCATAAAGCGTACCGATGAGAAGACCCCATATATCGAAATCGGCGGTAAACCACATAAGCTGACGGATATTCAGAACTACGATTTGGAGCAGTTTGAGATATTCCGTTCTCCCGTTACTCACGATGTCAATGGATATTATGCCGATGATTTGGCAGAGGGTGATACCGTTAATCTTGACGGAAAGCTGTGGACAGTAAAATCAGCAGCTACATATTCAATTTCGCTTGTAAATGATAACGACGAGAAGAATATATACAATTCTCCCGAAAGCAAGTGGCAGGAAACTATAACAAAGGCAGGCTTTGAGTTTGTTCCCGAAAAGGCACTTGAAATTTCCGAGCCTGTTTTTGCTGAACCCGAACCATTTTACACACGGGGAGAACAGCTCACACTTTTCGGAGAGCCTGTTCCCATAGAGCAGACAGAAAAGGAAACAAGAGCAAAGCCTGTGAATATTGCGGTATCCCATACTGCTCCTACAACGGATATGGTAAAACACGTTCTGCGTGGAGGAAGTGCCGAGCCGAGAAGCCTTGAAAGAATTGTAGCACAGTTTCAGAAAGGCAAGAGTGTAGCAGAAAACGCTGAATTTCTCAGTAAGGAATTTGGTGAGAACGGCAGAGGATACAAGTATGCACCTGCCGATTTCAGTAGTTCCGCACTTGTGGCAAGCTGGACGGATAATACGGGAATTACGGTGGCTATCAGTAATACCGCATTTCCCGAAGGCAAAAATGCTCATTTTGATTGGAAGGAAGCCGCCGAGCGTATCGGTGAAATGCTTGAAAACGGCGAATACTGTTCGCAGGACTTTATTGACTGTGCGGCAGATAACGATATGAAGGATATTGCGGACAAGCTGTGGTATCTTCATCAGGACTGCGAAATAGAATATTTCATTCTCGATGAAATGTTCAAAGGCGGTTTTCCCGACAGCACGGAAAGAATTAAGGCAAGCCTTACCAATTCCGCAACATTGCAAAAATATATTGACGGACTTGAAGATTTAGTCCGTCAGTATGAACAGGACAGAAATGTTCTGCGTTTCCATTTCCATAAGCCGAGAGAACTTCTTTCCCGTCTGAAGATTTACAGCTTCCGAAGCGTGATTTCATCACGAAATCCGATTTCAGCTATGAGCCGAAATTTTTTGTAACAGAGGACGAAAAGGACAAGCTGCTGACAAGCGGAAGCGGTGTGCAGTACGGCAAGTTCCGTATCGAAAAGTTTTTCAAACAGGAGCATACCGAAAAAGAAAAGATTGCTTTTCTTAAAAACGAATACGGCACAGGCGGACAGGGACGGTCAGGTTTTAACGAATGGCACGACGCAAAGGGTATAAGCTACAAAAAAGGTTCGATGTCAACTCCCGATTGTGAAGCGTTTCTGAAATGGAACGAGGTTTCACAGCGTATTGACAGGATCATTGCCGAGGGGAGATATGTCACGCAAAGGGATATTGACGAGCGTATCAAGGACGCAAAGCGGACTTTGAAATACAAGACTCCCGATGATAATTATGACAGGGCGATGATTGAACAGGCTAAAAAGGTTCTTGAGGAATACGGGGTTTCTCCCGATGAAGATTCGAAGCAATTACCACTTGATAAAATCATTGCGAAGGCAGAAGCAGAGGGTATTCCGGTAGAAATAACGGACGAGCCTGCAAAGGAACGTGCTGTTTTTATGGATAACCGTGATGAAACATATATCGAGGTTCAGCAGACCGAGGGCGGTGTGGAGTACACAATTTATGCTCCCGACCTTACTCCCGTTGACGGCGGTGAATGGGAAATGGAGGAGGCAATGGAGCTTGACGAAGCTGCCGCCGCACTCTTACAGACTTCAACATTTGCTCTTACCGAAATTTCCGATTACGACAGGTTTATCGAAATTGCAGACAGAAATACGGAGATTGATGTTCCTGCCGAGCTTGCAAAGCCGAAAAATGAGGCTTTTTCTGCACCTGTGCAGAAAGTCGAAGATCCAACACAGGAACAGCAGACAGAAACTCCGACAGTAAATGCTCCCGCAAAGATAACCGTTATCAAGACCGAGCCGAAAAGCAGTGTGCCGTACACATATCATGTCAATGCAGATGCTGGTGTGACGGGCGGGGCGCTGA
>JALEVO010000060.1 GCA_022788225.1 Oscillospiraceae bacterium
CAAACAGATTGCGTCCATGTGAAAAATAAAGTGTGATATTTACATATACAGAGAGGAAATAAAATGACAATAACAACAGAAAGACTGATACTTCGTCCATGGAGTGAAACAGACGCTGAAAGCTTGTATGAATACGCAAAAGATCCTGCAGTCGGACCAATTGCAGGGTGGCCTGTGCATAAAAGCGTAGAAGACAGTCTTAATATAATCAAAAATGTACTATCGGCAGATGAAACATACGCTGTCTGCTTAAAAACAGATAACCGTGCTATTGGTAGTATAGGTTTAATTCCACCTGCACAATCTCATTTAAAAATAACAGATACTGAGATTGAAATAGGTTACTGGATAGGTGTTCCATTCTGGGGTAAAGGATATATTCCGGAAGCTGTCAGGGCGTTGCAGAATCATGCTTTTAATGATTTGGGATATACTGCTATGTGGTGCGGATATTATGACGGTAATGAAAAATCAAAACGCTGTCAGGAAAAGTGCGGATTTGTATATCATCATACAGAAAATGATAAACCTTGTGAACTGATGGGTGATGTTCGTACAGAGCACTTTACATACCTTACAAAAGAAATGTGGAATAAACTATGAAATTCGTCTTTTGCGTTGCTGATAGCAATTCCGGATTTAAATAGTGAAGGTGATAAAATGAAAATTGAATATGATATGGCAACACAAAAAGATATACCAGAATTAATCGATTTAAGAATTGCGTATATGATAGATGATTTTGGAAAAATAAGCGAATATGAAAAAGAAGGTATGAGAAAACAATTACCGGATTATTTTGAGCGAAAGCTGGGAAATGAACTGATTGCATTTGTTGCAAGAAGTAATGAAAAAATTATAGCAGCTGCATATCTGCAAATAATTGAAATGCCGGCAAATGTTATGCTATTGAATGGGTTATATGGCGAAGTATTAAGTGTATATACTGAACCGGAATACAGAGGGAAAGGAATATGTACTCAGCTGATAAAGAACCTGCTGGAATATGGTAAAAAAGCGGGTTTGGGAAGAGTTGATCTTAGTGCAACAGACGAAGGATATCCGGTATATAAAAAGGTTGGATTTACTGACAAGAAGTCACGATATACATCAATGACATATAAGTATGAATAGGAGATTAAACATGAAGAGAGCAGTTGTTTTTTATTCATTATCCGGTAATACAAAAGAAGCTGCTGAGTTTATTTCAAAGGAAACAGGGGCAGATTTGTTCCAGATAGAATTAGTTAAATCTATGCCTGATTCAATGCCGAAGCAGATGATGCTTGGTGGAATTCAGTCAGTCTTTGGAATGAAACCAAAGATAAAAGGGGGTTCCTGAAAATATAAGTGACTACGACGAAATTATTCTGGGAACACCAATCTGGGCAGGTAAAGCAGCATCTCCGGTAAATACATTTATCAGGAAATATGGAGTTGAAAATAAAGTTACCGCTGTTTTCACGTTCAGTGGGGGAGGGGATAATGACAAATGTATTCTGAAACTGTCTCAATTACTTAAGAATATGAAGAATCAGATAGCATTAGCTGACCATAACAGCAATATGGCTGATAAAAATTCTGAAAGATTGAAAAAGTTTGTGACGTCGATTCTCGATGAAAACTAGATGATGCCTCATCACGCCGCCGAAAACAATTCCGGGTTATCCTCAGGGTTTACTTTCAGCTGATAAGAATATGAATTATCATCATTTATCTGCGTATCAACCAGTTTAAGCCATTTGAACTGATGCAGTATGTAGCTGACATGAGATGAACTGTAATCCAGCTTGGCGACTGCCATTTCCACGGAGAACATATCATCACTGAAGAATTCATATAAGGCTGAAAGGGTACTTTTCTGGGTTTCCATCAGATTTGAACGGGAATCTGCAAGTTCGGTTAGAATCCGGTATTTATCCTTGCCTATATTTTCTGCCAGCCCAAGCATAACCGCAAATTTAATGTCAGAAGCCCATTTGCTTTCCTGGTTGTGCCGTATGTAATCAGCTTTGGTAATGATGCCCCTCGGCAGACATTCAGTTATGATTTCACTCAGCCGTCGGTCTTTCGAGGAACGTGAGGTTTTCAGCTCATGAAGTAAGTTCAGAACTTCGGGTGAATAGTTATCTTCAGGTATCATGGTTTCACTGTCTCTGAATCCGTAAATGTTTCCCGTTTTCAGACTTTCAAGCTTGATTAAGAAACCTTTCTTTCGCAGACGTTCCAACTCCCGGTATACTGACCTGGTTTCAAGTCCTGTGACAGATATGACATCTGAAGTAGAGATTTGTTTCCAGCCTTCATTCTGTAATTTTGTTAGAGCACGTTTAACAGTATCTGCATATTTGCCAACTTTGTGACTTACTGATTTTTCTTCCGGTGCAGGTTTCAATGAAACCTGTGCCATTTGCTTTTCAGCCTCGTATACTTCCTGTTCTTTTTCAGTTTTCTGTGTACGGAGTTCATCTATGGCAGAGGACAGGAGCGTCAGATAGTATTCAATGAAGTAGGTAAGGTCGCCGCCGTTTTCTGTTCTGAGTATGTTAGCAATGGCATTGAAATAGCCGTAACCGTTTCGTGCAATAAGTGCCGATAAACTTACAGAACTGAAGAAACTGTATCCTGCACGGATAAGAATTATTTCAGAAAGTATTCTTGCCAGCCGTTCATTTCCCTCAGGAAACGGTCTGACAATCAGTATCCATGCCTGTGAAACAGCGGACTTTATAAGCGGATGAATTTTCGGGTCTGCAAGAAAATCAGTGAATTCTGAAACAAGACCTGAAATGTCAGAACTGCAGGGAACCTCAAAGGTTTCTCCCTTCATGGAGGGAATTTCAATGCTGTCAGTCAGTCTGTAATTGCCGCCGCCGTTGTCAAGACCGTTGGTAAGGATATATGCAAGGGTA
>JALEVO010000061.1 GCA_022788225.1 Oscillospiraceae bacterium
GTGGTTAATTCTGTTGTAGTTGTAACTGGAATTGTAGTTGTTGTCACAGGGATAGTTGTTGTAACTGTGGTTAACTCTGTTGTAGTTGTAACAGGGGCTGTTGTTGTAACCGTAGTTGTCTCTGTTGTAGTTGTAACGGGTACTGTGGTTGTTGTAACAGGTACGGTTGTTGTAACTGTAGTTGTTGTTTCTGAGGTAGTAGTAGTTGAAGTTGTACTCTCGGGAACAGTTGTTGTTACAATGTTCCTCGAAAATCTTGCGTAGTATGTATTTACATTTTCCTTTGTTTCGGTAAAACTGTACGTTTCTTTAGAAGTAAGAAGTTTTCCATCTTTATCATACCAGCCATCGAATTCATAACCATCTTTTGCTTTTGCTATGGCAGTTACAGTTTCATCGGTTTCAGCATGATAGGATTTTCCTCCAGATGTATTATATGCAGCATTATAATTGGTATCCGATTTATCTGTTACACTGGAAATCTCAACAGTTCCGCCGCCGTCTGAATCTATATATTCATCACCATCTTTTAACTGAGGAATAAATGCCTGACGCCAGCGCCACTGTGCTATCATAGTAAGACCTTTGTGGACATTGGCATAGTCTGCTTCATCGTTTGCTTCTTCGTCTGTTCCCCATTTCACAAATGAAGGATTATCAGTATTCCCTGTCAGAGACACGTTTCCATTCCAGATTTTAAAATATTGTTCCTTTGTATCCGTACCTCCTACAACATAGTCACAGGCAATCGTATGCTCTGCCGGAAGCAGTAATGTACCCAGCTGATCCGCATTAATCTGAAGCGTGTTCTCCGATATAGCATCTGGATCGACTGTATCACCTGTCAATAACCACCCCATAAATTTCCATCCATCATTTTGACCTTCTGCTGCATGAGATACATATGGAGAAATAAATGTATAAAATTCCCCATCCACAACAGGTTTAAAGCTGTATACATTTTCCGCTTCTGTAGTATTATAAGTCCTTTCAACAATATATGATTTTCCGCCGTTCGGGTCATAGGTCACTGTCGGGCTCTTGATAAAGACAAAATGCAAGTCCGTTGCCGAAGTAATATTATCCAGATAATAGGTATAAATAGTATCACCAGCCGCATTGGTTGATTTTATCCATTTACCGCTTTTATCTGCTTCTGACAGATTTCCGGTATCTTCAATTTCATATCCAGACAATTGCAAAAATACTGTTACAAGTTCTCCGGCTTCATTCTGTTTTGTATAATATAATCCGACAAATTCACATCCCGCCGATTTATCACCTGACTTTACAACCGCCTGTACTTTCAGTGGTTCCCCGTCAACTGCATAGGTAATCAGATTTTTGTCAACAGTAACTTCATAGCCTGTTGAACTTCCCCCACCTGCCGTTGTTCCGTCACTTCCGCCGACAACACCGCTTCCATGGAGAGTTGTGCTTCCTGACAACGGGTGAAAAATTTCAAAATTAATATTATCAAGGAAGTTTCCATACGTCTTTGCTTTGTCAGCTGAAGTTGCCGGTTGATCAAATCCAACAGACACGAATCCAAACAAAGTTTCTGTCTGATCTGCCGGTACGGTATATAGATAATATTTACTCATATCTACCGATGTGCCGCCTGAGCCACCTGAACTTCCGGCAGTTCCCTCTGCATTGGAACCATAACTTCCCCATGGATTATCGCCGCTTGTCGCCTTGCTGTCTGCCATAATCCAGATATGCCACGTTTCGGTATAAATTGAGCTTGGAGTAAGGCTGAAAGCATTACCGTCTGTATTATCCTTAAAGGTGCCGCTTTCATCAAATTTTTTACTGTAAACAACAAGCTGCTCACCTAACCCTGCAGAGGTTTTTATAGAAGTCTCTCCCTGTTCAATCAGCCAGTCAACCATCTGCATAAGCTGGTCACGTCCGTCTTTACTCGGTTTTGAGGGATCAAATTCCTGCTTTGGTCCAATGACCAATGCCATGGTGTCAGTACCATTGCGGGCACCATGATCCAATCCCCATTGATATATACTGAACGGCGTTGTCTTGACATTCTGATATAATGTACTCTCTTCGTTCGCATTCAATTCTGCGGCAATGCCTTTGTCTGTGTCACTGCTTTTGTGTGTAGGCTTTAAAGTTACACCGGCAATATAAGTCCCCGTATTTTCTTGAAATAATTCAATCATACCATCAGATGCTGTTGTATTCCACGACGGAACAGCACTTTGACTCAATGTCTTATATTTCCCATCCCAGTCCTGATCCTCTTCAAAACTGCCATTCTTCAATTTGCCATTAGCAGTATCTTCCGCTTTTGCTGTAAACAAAGCGATATCCACGCTGGCAAATACAAGTACTGCGGTCATGACAAGTGCCAGACCCCTTGAAAATTTTTCTCTGACTTTCAGCTGTCTGCAGCCACATGAAATTACGTTGTAAATGAAAACGAATGCCATAATCGGATAGCGTAATATGGTATGCTTACAACCAATCGCAGCAAGGGTATGTATGGTTTCTGTTTTTGCCTTTCTGAATGGTTCACAGGCTTCGGATAATCTGCTGTACCGTTCCTGTCCTGAATTCTGGTTCTTCACATTGGTCACTCCTTAATTTGGCTCTATTTATATATGCCTTAATACAACTTACATATAGTTAAATATCCTACCTATCCCAGTAGCTGTTTATCATACAGATTACTTGATAAATAAAAAATTTTCAACTTATAGTATAACAAATAAAGTGTTGCAAAAGTGTTGCAAACAGGTCATATAACGGGGAAAAATGTCAAAAAAATCCGGAAAGCACATTTTGCTTCCGGATTTTTATTATCTCTGCTTTTATTTCATTCCTGCATTGGTTATTTCACCCCAGCTATACTGTGCCATGTATTCTCCCCGATAGAGGTTGATGGCATAGATTTTACCGTCCAGCCAATCGTAATAGTCGCAGTCCACTTTTTCCTTTACGATTCCCATTTTCGCATAACCACTGCAAATGATATTTTCACATTTTGCCCCCTTTAATACCTTCATCAGGTCCGCTTTTAAGGAACGTAAATAGCTGGGAGATTGTTTATCACCCCATAATGCTGCCATAATTTCGTTATTGGTGCATAATGCTCCATTCCTGTCTACCAGATATGCCAGCATTTCTTTGGTCATATTATATTTAAACTTTACGGGATTTCCGTCTATAAACACTTCAAAATTTCCAAAGGTCTGGAACCGTACCTTATTCTTTCCCACAGGCTGTACGGAACATCTGAGATTGTCCAGTTCTTTTCTCACTTTTTCCGCTGTGATAGGCTTCATCAGATAGCCGCTTGCGTGCAGTTCAAACGCATCCTGCATGTAATCTGCATAACCCGTTGTAAAAATGATATTGATTCCGGGATTTAGGAGCTTTAACTCTTTTGCAAGTTCCACACCACTCATATTCCGCATCTGAATATCCAGCAGTGCAACCTCACAGGACGTGGTTTTGCAGAACTCCAGTGCTTCTTTTGGCTTGCGGAAGCTGTATATGGCTGCGGAAGGCTCTGCCTTTTTTGCAGCAGAAATAAGTCCCTCCAGTGCTATTTCTTCATCGTCAAGTGCCAGTATATTCATGCCTCATCCTCCTTTGGAATGCAGATTGTTGATTTAGTGCCATTCCCCGGCTCGCTTATACAATGCAGTCCGGACATTCCCTGACTGAAAGAATAAATTCATTCATTTCAGTTCACCTCTCCAAACGTCCTTAACACATTGCCGTCCATGTCAATACTATCAAATATTTCCTGATTATTCTCATCCCGATATCCGACAATTATAACATCATCAGAAACAGTTATATTTATGATATTCCCATTGTCCAAAATTTTTTTCTCAACATTAAAATCAGCGTCATAGGAAAATAATCCGTCACTGTTTGCAATAAGACAGTTGTCATTGGTAAAATTACATACATAAATATGTGAGGCTGAAATATTAAATGAGGCAATTTCATGTGTCTCAATAGAATATCTTTCAAGCATATCATAATTCTGATAGTATATGTAACCGTTTCTGAACCCAAATATTGTCTGACTGCCGTCAATAACCTTGTTTAATTCTGAACCATAAAGAGCGCAGGAGTATAATCCATCTCTTCCCCTGAACCATAACTGGTTATCATACTCTGCAATTAAAGAAAAATCCTCAGGCATATCCATAATAAAGCCTATCTCATTTGTGTCATATGAAACCGAATACAATCCACCGTCGTCGAGGGATTGATAAAATATAGCAGTTTCACCATAATGAAAAAAGCAGTGTTCAGCAATAATTCTTTTTTCTCCGTCTTCCAGAACTGCCAGTGATGTCGGATCTTTTGTAGCACCGCCCCAGTCCTCACAGTACATCACATCGTCCTGTCTGAACAAATCCCATGCCGCTTCGCAGACATAAGTCTTGTTTCCGTCCTTATCAAAACGATAAAGCTTATTGTTGTGAAAAATGGTTATATACACATCTTCACCGTCAACATAAACGCGACGTCCTCTCGCAACAACACTATGCGGAGTCCAGTCACTGTAACGCTTTACACACCGGTCACTCTCATAAAAGAAATTTTTCACAGGAATTTTTTCCTCAGCAGTTTCGGCAACAGTTTCTTCGGTAACATTTTCAGAAATTGTTTCAGCAACTGTTTCCTCAATAACATTTTCAGAGGGAATTTCGGCAGCGGTTTCTTCGATAGCATTTCCCTCTGATGCTGTTTCAGCGTCCCTCTCACAGCCGGTAAAGCAGGCAGTCAGCAATATAAGACATACAGCAAATATTTTTTTCATATAATTCTCCCTTTTTACTATTCCAGATATGTTACATAGTCTGAATTATAGTACTCCCAGCTGTCGGCGAGAGTCAGTCCGTTTCCATAATCCACCTGATTGTTCTTTACGGAGAAATCGCTGTACCAGCCATCTACCACATACATTCTTCGGCTTGTATCTACAGCACCATAAGGCTGATCCATATACAGCGTGTTGTCGGTAAATGTGCAGTGATAACCCCAGCCGCTCACCTGCTCATGCAATTCAAATGCCGCCACAATATTTGCATTTCCATTTCGATAGCCGGTATTATTATGAACATTAACGTTATTTCCGGCAATGTCAATAAAGCTTCCTGCATAGTTTGCACCGCTCATGCCATCACCGTAAAATGTGCAGTTGCATATTTCCGTCCCTGTGGTATATTCCTTGACGTCAACGTGTTCTGCCACAACATTTATGAAAGTACAACCGTCAACAACGTTGTAATCACATTTATAGTCAAATCCTGTAACCGATTCAGCACTGCC
>JALEVO010000068.1 GCA_022788225.1 Oscillospiraceae bacterium
TTATTATTGTCCTGGCTGTCTGCAATCTGATTCTGTTTATCACTATTCTTTGATACGCTTATTTCGCATACCGGCATAATGTAGTATTCATACGGTGTTTCCGTGACTTTTACATTGTATTCACCTTCATTATTTATGATAAAGGAAACCTGTCCCTTATCATCCGTCACTCCTTCAAGGACAACAGTGCCTTCTTTATCAAGAATCTGCACCTTACAGTTTGGCTGCACACTGTGAGTTCCTCCCATTGCATAGGCGCCGTTGAGAGTGAGTGTTATTTTTTCGCCTGTTTCTGCACTCACTTTTTCAGTGTCAAAATACATATACATATCACTGTATGTATCTTCATCGTTATACATAAATACGGTAAGAACGTCACCATTATTGAGGACCGTTCTGTCTGCTGTGGTTCCGTATCCTGTAACCTCATCTAACGGCATCTTGTTATTCACAAAGAATCCCATGTTTGAAGTTTCAATTCCGAAAATTTTCTTCACCCATCCGCTGGATGAAACAACAAGATAATCTTCAGGCGAGTTTTCATAATCTTCACCGAACATTTCTCTGTGAAGTGCCACAAGACCGTCCAGCACCGTAACTTTTGTTTTTACTTCAGATGGCTTTGTGTATCCGTATTTAACCGCTTCATTCGCTTTTATTAATGCATTTAAAACCGTTCCTGAAGGTTCGTTGGCGATTATGTTTTCTCTTATGGTAACTGATACCGAGGTTTCTTCCGCTTCTGCCAGTTCTTTTAAAGTATAGAGACTGTCCAGCTTTTCTTCTGCTTCCTTTAATGCGGCCTTTGCATCCGACATGGATACCGCGCTGCTTATTGCTGCTTCAGCATCTGAAATTATATCAGCAGCTTGCTCCTGCTGTTCTTTGCCGTAATCGTCAGGATTGATGTAATTTTCCAGCTCAGAAATATACTCTGCTGAATATTTCTGCAGTGTAACGGTATAGACACCGGACTGCTGCTCATTTTCAGAAATCACTTCAATCTTTATCTTTACTGACTTATCCGCGTCTGCCGGATAGATCGCATACCTGTTGTGACCACTGTTTACTGCGGTTATGCTTACGGTTCCGTCGGCATTCTGTCTGCTTTCGTCAACATTTTCCACTGCGTAAACTTTCACAGTTGAGTTTGCATCAGCCGCATCAGGCCATATATTGTAGAAACTCTTTGAAAGTTTGTCAATATCAACTGTATACTCGGTTTTGTCGCTGCTGAACTCAGGAGTCAAAGTAAGAGCGGCACCTGAAAATGCGTTGCTGTTATTTACCTTCAATCCTGACAATGTGCATTCACTGCTCTGTCCTCTGAAGTTGACCGTGTATGTTCTTTCATCGGCTCCACATATAGCTTTTATCTCCGCTTTACCTCTGCCCTCGCTGTCAAATTCCACAGTGTTTCCTTTTACTTCATCATATGCTTCACCATTTACTTCAGCCTTCATGCCTTCCGGAAGGGAAAGCTTCACCACAGCTTTTTCTGTTCCTGTAGCCATGACAACTTCATATTCTGCCTTTCCCGCACTGAATTCATCGCTCCAGGATTTTGCACCTTCGACTTCAATGTTGCTGATATAAGCATTGTTTGTCTCCACTGCCATCAGGTATCCGCTGTCGTTTTTGTAATACAGCGTTCCCTCTTTGTCTGAACATATGGTGCTTATGCAGTAGTTCTGCATTGCTGTATCCGGAATAAAAAGGTCGTAGCTTTTGGCTGCGGAATTCTCTTTATCTTCCGCATCATAGGTGTAACATATTCCTCCGGGGTTATTGTTGTATGTAAAGTAAATATACACCCTGCCGTCTGCCTTTCCGTCTCCGTCAAAATCTTCATTTTCATATGCGGTGGACAGCAATGCAGCCGCCTGAGGATATCCCTTTATAGGCAGATCATACAGCAGTTCCATTTTTTCTGTAGATATAACGGCAAATTTATGTCCTTCCGCTGCAAACTGACCTTGAGGTGAACATACTCCTATGTAAATCTTTCCGTTATATACAAGGGGTGATGCCGTTACCATATTTCCTAAATCTATATTTTTTACCTCACTCAGTTTTCCGTCTGAATCAACGGCGACTTTATAAACGAGCCCGCCTTTTGTGCCGAAATACAGATTTCCTTCATTGTATACGACAGTTGTTCTTATATCGCCCTTTATTCCGGAAATTTTGTCGATTACCTCACCTGTAACAGGGTCAAGAGTATAGAAGCATGCATTTGCTTTGTAATCGCCTTCTCGTGTACCGTCATCTGTTCCTACTGCAATATACTTTTCACAGGCGTATGCTCCTGCCCAGTAAAAGCCTCTCCTTGAAACCGAACTTTCATCAGAAATGGCCGCTTTTAAGTCTTCATCACATGTCAGTTTCGTATCTTCATACACAATATTTGCGCTTAAAAGCTGATCCGTCTGTCCGGATGGTATAAATCTCCATTCGGCTTTTTTTATTTTGTTTTCATTAACATTGCTGTCGTCCGTAGAAAAGCACATATATGCTCCGTCTTTGACTTCACTCTGCCATGTTCCTGTATAAATATATCCTTTCCCGTCAATTTTCACGTAAGATATAGGACAAAGTGTCTGACCGCCTATCTTTTCCGTAGACCATACGCATTTGAGTGTTTCATAGTCTACTGCTTGGATAATTCCGCTTCCAACCTGGACAAACAGTTTGCCGTCGGCATATGTTATCGGATTCATGGCATAGCCTACATTTCCGACCATAGCATCGCTCTCTGCCACTTTTTCTCCGGTGTCTTTGTCGATTTTTACAATCTTGTTGGACATGCCTATATACAGGTATCCGTCCAGAATAAGCGGAGGTGTAGGAGCTGCGGCCCAGCCTGTTCCATATTTTTCCGCCCATTTGAGGTTGGCTGTTGCACCTGAAATCGGTGTCTGCGAAGAAACAATT
>JALEVO010000074.1 GCA_022788225.1 Oscillospiraceae bacterium
TACGTTCTGTGAATGTCATGTCATTTTTACCCATAAGGTATTCCATCTGACCCTTTGCCCATTCACTTGCCTCACCCGGCTTGCCGTCGTTGGTATACTTGTCATAGACTAAGCAGATAAGCTGCATTGCCGTATTGTAACGTGCAGAACCCCACTGATTCTGGAATGCATATCCGCCGGGAGTTTCCTTTTGCCTGTATATCGGGAAGCATTTTTCCACTTCGTCCCAGAAATCATCGAATACATATTCGTTCTTGCCCTGTGCCTTTCTTACCATGTTTACAAGGTCAACTTCCGGGTGTTCCTGATTTATCCTGCCCCACAGACAGCTGGTACCGCTCCATACGTCATTCCAGCAGTATACCCAGCCGCTTGGAGCGTAGTAATCGAAATAAGGAGCAGCCAGTTCAAGAGAGCTTACATCACCTGTACAGAGATAAAGCCAGCCTGCAGCCCAGCAGTAGTCGTCCTCCCATTTTTCAGAACGGTAATAGCCCTTGGGACCGTCAGCGTTGTCACTGAGTTCAAGCTCGTTTGCGTTGGCAAAATCCCATAAAGCCTGTGCGTAGTCAAGGGACTTTTCCGCATATTCAGGGTCGGTATCCTTGAAGTTCAGATAGTTGATAGCCAGTGAAGCGGCAGCGGAAACAACATAGTCCGTCTGTGGCTTTTCTGCCGTAAGGAAGAAAGCAGGTCTGCCCATTTCGTCTACTTCCGGAGAATTCCAGTAGTTGTGGTCTATATCGCCGTCACCTACCTGATAGCAGTGTGCAATAACAGTGCCATTCTCGTCACGGAAAGTACACTTCATAAGATAATCGTTGAAATACCGGAGAATTGTTTCGATATGTGCGTCCTGACCGGTTTTCTTGTAGCCGTCACGGAATTCGTAGTAGCCCCAGCCCAGAGTTGCGGCGGAGTAATTTTCCGGCATACCGAATTTAACATGGTCACCGGCGTCGTGGAAACCACCTGCAACGTCAACGCAGCCGTCACCGTCCGGGTCAAGGATATCCCTGTATTTGTCAATAAACTCCTGGGAAAGGTTAGTTCCTGTGAAGTCATCTGAAATACCGGCAACAAGCTCTACCTTGGCGTCGTATGTATGGCAGTCGCCCCTCCAGACATAACCGTTGTTTTCGTCAACTTCTGTACCGCACATATTTGCGTCGTAAAAATAAATTGAATACTGCAGTGCACGGGCGAAGTCTATGTCCAGTCCCGAATCGTTTGCCAGTGATTCAGCAAGTTCGCCTGCAGCGTTTACTGCCGGCATGGAAGCCGGAAAAGTAAGGCATGAAGCGGCAGTGCAGACGCTTAAGGCTGCCGCTGTCAGCTTTTTTAGTAATTTCATATTGATTTCCCTCCGTTGCTTAAAAAATACTGTATATATTGTAGCATATTAATAAGTAAATATCAAGAAAAAAATAAATAAATATAAAAATAAATGCAATACTGCACAAAATATCAGGTCAGTATTTGTGCGGTATTTCCCTGAATCGTTTCCCGGAGCGTCGTCAGCTGTTTTGTCTTGACTTTGCAGATTCATTATAGTATAATCAAAAAAGCCGAAACAAGTGTACTTTTGCAAAAACGGAGGGTGGTTATGATTAAAACTCTTATACTAAATGGTTCTCCACGGAAAAACGGTGACACCGCTTTTCTCATTCATAAACTGACGGAACATCTTCAGGGAGAGTATAAAATCGTCAATGCCTATACGGCGGATATTTCTCCCTGTGTGGACTGCAGAAAGTGCAGAGAGCAATACGGCTGTATTATAGATGACCAGATGCAGGAGATTTACCGCTATCTGGAAACCTGTGACAACGTTGTCATTGCTTCACCAATTTATTTTTCGGAACTGACAGGAAAACTTCTGGACATGGGAAGCCGTCTGCAAATGTACTTTTCAGCAGGGAAGTTTCTGGACAGAAAGCCTTGTCTGAAACCAAAAAGGGGTGCTGTCCTGCTGGCAGGAGGAGGTTCCGGAAATCCGCAGAAAGCCTGTGAGACCGCTGTGTGTCTGCTCCACTATATGAACGTTCAGCAGATTTATCCTTTGATTTGCAGTCACGATACAGACCGTGTTTCTGCCGGAGATGATTCAAGCATTCTGCCCCGGCTGAAGAAAGCCGCTGACTTTCTGGGAAATTCAGTCAGATGAGGAGTGTGCATTGTTTTATAAAAAGAAAGGTGAATTATATCCTGTCCGGTCACGGACACCTGTGCGGTCACGCACCCGGTCGAGCCGTAAACAAAACGATACCGCAAAACTAAACCCGAAATGTCCTCCGGGATCACCCGGCTGGTCGAGCCGTAAACAAAACGATACCGCAAAACTAAACCCGAAATGTCCTGTGCGGTCACGCACCCGGTCGAGCCATAAAAAACGGACTCCACAAAGTGAAGCCCGAATTGTTTTGTCTGTTCACGCAAATTGTTCAGTCCGGCTGACGGTCGTGCTGGAAACAAACATATACAATAAAACTGACCCCGAAATTGTCCTCCGGGGTCACCATGTGAAGCTGAAAATGGGACTCGAACCCCCGACCTACTGGTTCGTAGCTATACAAAATGATTTTTACAGCTTTCAATATTGTTTCATAAACGCCGTATCTATGCGGTTTGTTACCATTTTGCTTTTTACCGCTTTCAACAGTTTATGGCGCACTTTTAACCCAATGGCGCACTAATGGCGCACTCGCAGCGCACTGAATCTGACCTCTTCCTGGAACGGTAAGGAGTCATAAATAGTTTCGCTTTTTTTTGAGCAAAAGCCATACAACGCAGATTAACTCAATAACGAAACGTTATCCAGTAAGCAGAGGGGGGTAACGAAATATGACTCCCTATTTTACGGACTCATATTTGCCGGATATCTCAAATACCTTTTTGGTACTCGAGATATCCCCTCAGATTTGAGGACAACTTCTCAATTTTATATTGTTTTTGAGATGTCCCCAATTTTGGGGAGTCCGCCCAAAACTGGACTGACCCCAAATCTGGGCTGAGTGAGAAATTAATTAGACTGCTCAATTCTTAGCAGTCGACCGGCTCAATTTTGAGCCGACCAATTCAGAAAGGACAGCGCAAATCTGCGCCATCGTATTCAGACAGACCGGCGCAAATCTGCGCTGATTCAGAGAGGGAGTAACGAAATGCGACACCCTTATAAGAAAACGCAAATCTACACTTTCAGAATAAGGCTAAAAAGAGCCGTTTTAAGCCACGGTAATTTTAACAGGGTAATTTCAATGCATAAGTCACATAACGGCATTAGCGTTGCTTCTGATAGCTCTCAGAGTGTTCTAATAAAAATATTTAGAATTTTATGTAAGATGTGTTACCCCTGCGGTCTTAAATCCCCTTGACAAAACATTTTTATTTGCCCCCTGTATATAAAAGTTCGGAGCTGGCTTGTATTCCAGCTCCTTATTTTTAATGATTTAATTTCAGCTGTTCTTTCAGGGCGTTCTGCAATACCTGTGAAAAGTTCACATTATTTTCAACAGCTATGTCATTAAGCCATGACGGAATAGTCAGAGTTTTCTTAACCGATTTTTCAAAATGCTTTTTTGCGTATTCCTCAACATCAACAGCCACCATATTTACAAATGCACTCTTATACTCTTCATATTCCGAATCAACGTCAATATCTTTTAATTGTGACGGAACTGGAATACTTTCCTTTTCGTGCTTTGCAGTATAAAGATATCCAGCAAGGCAGTCAACAGCCATTTCCATAGCCTGCTGGAGTGTATCACCACAGGTTGACAGGTGATTCAAGTCCGGAAATATAACAGTATAGCCGCCCTCATGCTCCTCGTAAAAACAAGCCGGATAAACAGTTAACATAATAATTGCTCCTTTATATAAATTTGCAGGAGCAGGACTATTTAAGCCCTGCCTGCTTTAAAATTGAGTTTGCTGTACCTTTGGGAATATCTCCCTTGTGGTTCGGTACTGTTACTTTGCCGCTTTTTTCCGGGTGTATGTATTGGAAATGTGAACCAACACAAGACTTTAAAACCCAGCCGTCAGCTTTAAGCAACTTTTCCATTTCCTTAAATGTCATTCGCTTTTCCTCCTGACATATATATTATAGCATAATATACGTATATTGTCAATACGTATTAAATATATTTTTATAAATAAAGCGGTAATATTTCACCGCTTTTATAATCTATAGGTTTAAAGGTCTCTCAGATTGATTTCATTCCTCCAACATGAAGATATTAATTTGCTTGTATTTTCATCCCGATAAACTCTGTACATGTTTATTGCTCTATTGTCTTTATATTTTAATACGATTTTTTTGCATAATTCAAAATCCATTTTCAAGCTAAAAAATATACTGTCGATATATGGAAATTGATATACACCTCCTTTTTCTTTTTTTACAAATCCGTCCTTTGTTATTAATCTGAATTCTTGTTCGTATTCCCATTGATAATATTTATGCAGCAGCCTTTTTGTTAATATTTCGTATGATTTATCAGAATTAATATCATTCATAAGTTCTTTGAGTTCCAACATGCTGAGTCTTTCTGTTTGAGTATAGTCAACTTTAAACAGTTTTTTAACAACAGGGTCTTTTTCATCTATTTTATATTTAACACAGAACCCTTTGTGATTATCCGCATAATGTGACCACATTACGATGTTTTTTAACATTTCTTCGTCTGAATCATCTTGATTGTTCTTATTAAAACATGAAAAGCAAGTGACCAGAAATGGAATATTATTTCTTATCCTTTCTAATTCATTTGCACATATCTTGAACTTGCTATGAAAAAGCTCCCATGTACCTTGGGTTAATTGTTGTATTAATACCTCAACACTTCTGTGTATTCCCTCAGAGTATTCAGTTTTATTATATTCAAGCAGTATTTTGTCTATATACTCTTTATCCTGTCCGGTTACATGCTTTTTTATTTTTTCGGCAGCAAATCGATTTCTGTCAAACTCAATATTTCCCTCAAAAGGGTCATTAAAACTTTCTATTTCAGACAGCCATATTTGCTGATTTATTACATTATTTATATTTGCTTCGGTTGCTCTGAAAAACTTGTATAAGTACATAGACTATTCTTCCTCCACATACTCCATAATGTCCCCGGGCTGGCAGTTAAGGACTTTGCAGAGTTTGGCTATAGTTCTGGTGTCAATGTCACCGCCGTTCTGAATCTTTTGCCATGTTGCTTGTCCTACAACCTTTTCCTGTCTTATACGGTAAGAGGTATAGCCTTTTTCTTTCAATAGTGCAATAAGTTTATCATACTTAATTGGCATTTAATCAGCTCCTTTGATGTTGCTTTTGGGAATCGTGTCCCTATTTCCCATTATAAGTATATCATATTATATTCACTATTACAAGTGTATAAATACACAAATTTTATCACTAATATTTGTGTATAATGTGTATTGATTATTCCCTAAAGATAGTGTATAATATACTTACAGTCAATCAAACAAATCACCCGACTGAATATAAAAGGAGGAACACACCATGTTAAAGGACATCAGAAGAAAGGTTATGCAGATAGCCAATAGATTAGTGGGTCAGGGTTACATCAGAGCCAATGCAATGGCTACAGCGTGGAAACTGGTACGTTACAAAGCATTAAAAGCGAAAGTCAGCGGTACTTCATTCGATAACCGGTCGGTGACCCGACTGGACACTTTTATGAAGAAACTTTTTTACAGCATGGCTGCCGGTCGAGCCGTAAACAAACAGTTACTGCAAAATGAACAACGAATTGTCCTGTGCGGTCACGCACCCGCCCTTATGGACAAGGGGATTTCAGTTCATGCAGATACGCTTCAATTGTTGGCGGCATGAATGACCTGGAGAACTACGGGGCGAGAATCCATGTAAAAATATAATGCCCTCTGTGTACTGCGAATACACAAAGGGCGAACGTTAAGGAGGAATAAGAATGACAGTAAAAAAGTACACCGAACTCAAAAGACTGCTTGACCAGCAGGATATTTTGAAAGTTCCAAAAGAGATTTATCAGTACGCAAAGGCACAGCGCACGTTGTTTGACGTTGTATGCGATGTATTCAACTACGGCTACATACTGGGTATCAGAGCGGAGAGAGCAAGAAGAAAGGGCGGTAAGGCATAATGACACCGGAAGAAAAGAGAAAACTGGAGATTATCAAGGGCATACTTGAAGATTTAAAGGCTATCACCAGAGCCGAAAACATGACAGTCAGCGTTGAGGATAACAATGAAAGCGAGGCAACGGCATGACCAAAACGGAAAAGATTGACGATATTATCAGAATGTTGCAGGAGATTGAACGAATCAGAGCCGCAAAGGCTGAAAAGAAAGGCAGTGCAGTAAAATGACCGCAGAAGAAAAGCGCAAAAGAGGAGTTAATCAACTCAATTCTTGAAAAGTTTGAGAGGTTACAGAAAATCAGAGAAGAAAAAACACCAAAGCAGTCATAACGGCGAGCCTATGAAAAAAAGTCTGTAAAAAAACAGTCAACTGTGGTAAAATAGAAAAAACAGGAGGCTGATTTTTATGGGAAGAAGAAAAAGAGAACCAATGAGTGAAGGCAAGAAGAATATCATTGCCGGACTGCTGGAG
>JALEVO010000079.1 GCA_022788225.1 Oscillospiraceae bacterium
CACGCACAGGCAATGTATCAGGTTGCGGCACGATATGGCAGTAACCCCGACATTGACGCTGCTACATTGAATGTTGCTGATTCAAAAGAACCAGTTGCCGGAATGGGGCTGCTGTCTGCACTGGAAAACTGCAATGAGCCCAATAAAAGCTGGAGCGGCAAAGCAAATTATTACAGTCCTTATGAACTTGCCGCAATGTGTTCGGCAGACTATGACGGTCACGAGGGAACGATTCCCTACGCAGGTGTAAAAAATGCCGATTCGGACTTTAAACTTGCAATGGGCGGACTTGTCGGAACATCAACAATGCTTGACTATCTGACAGAAATGAAACTGTGGTTTGATTACAATCGTTCCGACGGAAAATTTGCCGTGGATATCATCAATGTACACATCGGATCGGACAGCTTTAATCCCGAAAGCAGCAGTTTTGCTGAAAAAATTCAGTCACTTCAGAAATGGATAAATGAGAATGCTCCCGGAACAGAACTGTGGATATCCGAGTATGAAGTTCCTATGAGTGACTGTGTGACCGAGGGAGTAGATAACCATGAAAATGAAACTTATCAGCTGAAATACGCACAGCGTGTGATAAGAACAAATCTGATTGCTCTGAAAAACGGTGTGGACAGAATAACCAAATTTCAGCTCCGTGACGAGGCAGGCGTTGCTTATGCGGATTCCGGTCTTGTTACGCAGAAGGGTGAATGGAACAAGAAAACAGCATGGTATCATATTTCCTGCATGACATCAGTTCTGGAAAATGCGGATTTCTATGCTGATTTATCCGATAATGAGGTTTCTGTTTATCGTTTTAAAGACCGTATAACAGGGGAGTTTATTGACTGTGTATGGTCACCGACAAATGAGGATAAAGTGATAAAGGACTATTCAATGTCTGTAGAAAATGCTGATTTTGTTTATCTGACAGAGCCGTCACAATATGCTGAGGGAACAACAAAAAGCCTGAAAATCACTGACGGAAAAGTCAGTATTGACGTAACTGAAACACCGGTTTACGTTACATATTCTGATTCTGAAAAAACAATTATCAACGGCAAAGGCTATTATATTCACCCGTCAGCAATATGCCTGTCAGAAAATCGTAAAACAGAGATTTGCGATTTTTCTGCCGCACCGTCAGATGCAGTACTGAATCAGTTTTACCGTATGTTTGACGAGCCGGAAACAATGCCGGAATTTATTTATAGTGATACCTCATCACTTTCTGCACCTGCAACAAACGTTAACAAGTCGGATATTACCTGCTATGTGGATTTAGGAGGAGTATATCGTATAACAGGATTTGGCATTTATGATACTTTTGGAACAGGAAGCTTTTCCGTTTATGACGCAAATACAAATGCGCTTCTGTGGTCAAGCGATATGGGCAGTTATATGAGCCGGAATATTGATATGATTGCAGAATCCGCACCGACAGACAGACTGAAAATTGTCAAGGGCGGGGGAGACCTGAATGAATTTGCAGTATACGGATATGCTGTTTATGATGAAGAAATTGCCGGTGATGTAAACAATGACGGTATATTAAATGTTTCTGACATTGTAATGCTGCAAAAATGGCTTTTGTGTTCCGGTGACCTTACAGACTGGAAAGCAGGAGATCTGAATAAAGATAATGTTATCAATGTTTTCGATTTGTGTATCATGAGATGTATGCTGGCTGAATAATGATATCTAATATGAAATACATTTTTTCTGGATTATTCTATACTAACTGATTACAAATACACCTGTAGTGACAAAAAGAACAAGATAAGCAAATGTAGTTACAATTAATTCCGGAACAATAATTACACGCCAACACGGCTTGTGAGCACAATTTATAATACAGACTAACTTTTAAAAAGATTTGTATTATAGTGCGAGGAAGGTGTGTTGGCGTGACTTTTTTCCGGTAGCTGTATTTCACGATTTTTTGCAAAAAAATAACGCCCTTTGAATTGCTTCAAAAGGCGTATCTACGTTGGTTGCGGCGGTTGGATTTGAACCAACGACCCTAAATGTCACTTTGAGAGGCTCTGCGAAAAAATTTCTGTAAAATCATCAACTGCAATAAAAAACGATACTAATTGAGCAGCAGAAAATTTGCTGCTCTCATTTTTTTACAGTATACAATGTATCCTGTAAATTGTCAAGATTCTTTGCAAATCAGC
>JALEVO010000017.1 GCA_022788225.1 Oscillospiraceae bacterium
AAGGCTTGTACAGCCGTAAAATGCAGAACTTTCAATACTTGTCACACTATCAGGAATAGTTATGCTTACAAGGCTTGCACAGCTTCTAAATGCATAACTTTCAATACTTGTCACGCTGTCAGGAATTGTTATGTTTTCAAGGCTTGTACAGTCGGAAAATGCATAATAAGCAATTCCTCTTGTTCCGTCTTTTATTTCAACAGATGTTACATCTGTATCACAGGCAACTATCCATGTATCAGCGTACTTTACTCCTGTTTGATTTGCAAGTAATGCTGTACCGGAAAATGCATCGTATCCAATACTCGTCACGCTGTCAGGAATTGTTATGCTTTCGAGGTATTTACAGCCGGAAAATGCCCGATATCTAATACTCGTCACGCTGTCAGGGATTGTTACGCTTGTAAGATTTTTACAGTCTGCGAATGCCTCATATCTAATACTCGTCACAGGCAAGCCATCAATCTCAGCCGGAATTTCAACAGATACAGCAGATGAATCACAGTCGGTTATTTCAACATAATCGTATGTTCCGTCTGAGTTTGAATCAACTTTCGTGTAATACAAATCTCCATATGCTGTTCCGTCATATGCCTCCGCAGTCAAAGGCTCGTTCACAAGATGAATTCTGCTTGTCAGCTCAGATAAGCCGCCGCCAAGGCAGGTCGCAGCCAGTACAGCTGATGTCAAAAAGCTTAAAAGTTTTTTCTTCATTCGTTTTTCCTCCATTAAACTAAAAAAATTATTTTGCTGATAGATTTATAGATTTGCGTATTTTCCCGCCCTTTTTAATAATTTTGACTTGAGAGTCAATAAAGCGGGCATAATACATTCCTTCTTCAACTCTCATACTGAGCTGCTTATTAGTACTCTCAACATTTTTATTCATAAGAGCATGAATAAGTTCGTTGCGATATCTGAGCCAGTCTTCCATATCATCAATAACTCTTGATAATTCACCGGCATCAAGACTTTCATACTGATTTTTTAAAGTCCACAGATATTTCATATCACGGGTGATGTTATCAGCGTTTTCAAGCCATTGCATAAGAGCCTTGATTACTATTCGCTTATTTCCAATCTGGGTCAGTATTATTTTTTGATTTGGTTTAAGACCACCATATTTCTGGACTATTTCTCTGAGGCATTCCTTGTTTTTTGTGGTACCAAACGTCAGCTTTCCATTTCTGTCAGCAATAACACCCGAATGGTATAAAAAAGCAATTAAACGGTCCTCAATCATGGCATAAACAATGAGCATTGCTTCAAAATAAAATTCATTTTTTACAGCAGTATTAAATCTTTTCATCTGATATGCGTATGTTTTCTTTTTGTCCATAAGCCCCGACACAGATTCAATTTGCTTTTCAGGCATTTTTTTCAGCTCCTTTGATTTTTTAGCACTTCCATAAAAATGTTTTTACTTTTTAATTATACTAAATATTACATGGAATGTCAATATTTTGAAATAAAGTTAATGTAAATATTTTTTAATATACTCATATAACTCTTTAACAGTCAATATAGTTTAATTAATACTCCATAATGTTATATTGCTTTATCAATGATTTTTTATTATATTGTTATAATGAAAAAATCAGAAAATTCAGTTATATATAATAATAGTGCTACAGCAGGCTCTGTTATCTCGAATAACAGGAACACAAGGGACATACATTTTTGACAAGGAGGGAGGATATGTTTACCAATCGTTATATTACAAGAGGAGTGCAGTCGGAAATACCAATTGCACTCCAAGTTTTTATGTGGGATTGCATTTCAGCAATTCCGGTGCAGAAAGACTATTTGCAGATTTTCAGGTTATCTGAATGTAATGGAAAGCAAAGAATAGTTCACGAACAGGAAGTACCAGAATATAGACGTGAATATTTACTTGCAATTCCTAATCCAATTACAGCAAAGGTTTACGTTATTGATGACGGTGACCACTGCACCATGCTTTTAGCAGAAGAATATTGAAATAAAGAGCCGGTCAAATTCGACCGGCTCAATTTTATTTACGGAGGAAAACAACATGAAAGAAGAATTATACTGCTCACACTGCGGAGAATTAATCGAAAACGAGGACTACGGACACATCAACGGAGAAGTAATATGTTCAGACTGTATTGACAGGTACTGTTCAATATGTGAACGCTGTGGTTCAATCATCTGGGCATCTGACAGCTATGGAGATGATTATACTACGCTTTGCCGTTCCTGCTACGAAAATCACTACACTCGCTGTTACGAATGTGATGTCCTTATTCACAATGACGATTCATACGAATATGACGGAGATTGCTATTGCAGAGAATGCTATGATAATGTTAGCTGTGGTGATTCGATTCACGATTACAACTACAAGCCTGAGCCGATTTTCTATGGTGACGGTTCAAGATACTTTGGAGTGGAGCTGGAGATTGATATTGGTGGTAAGGACTGTGCTTATGCAGATGAAATACTTGCTATTGCCAATGATTCCGACGAGCATATTTACATAAAATCCGACGGCTCACTTAATGACGGTATGGAAATCGTAACTCACCCAATGACGCTTGATTATCACAAGGATTTCTGCTGGAAAGATATCATGCGTAAAGCTGTTTCACTTGGTTATCGTTCACATCAGACCTCAACTTGCGGACTTCACGTCCATGTTAATCGCAACAGTTTTGGAGAAACCTCACAGGAACAGGAAGAAGTGATTTCAAGGATACTCTACTTCGTGGAACACCATTGGCTGGAACTGCTGAAATTCTCCCGCCGTTCAGAAGCTACAATGAACCGTTGGGCGGCTCGTTACGGTTACGAATCAACGCCCAAAGCAATTATGGATAAGGCGAAGAAAAACTGCTGTGGAAGATATGCCGCAGTAAACCTTTGCAATTATCATACTGTGGAGTTCCGTATGTTCAGAGGTACGCTCAAATACAATACTTTAAGAGCTGCATTACAGCTCGTTAATGAGATTTGTGATGCGGCTTTTTCTATGTCCGATGAAGAGATGCAGAAGCTTTCATGGTCAGAATTTGTGGCAGCTCTTAATGAACCGGAACTGATTCAGTATTTAAAAGAACGCAATCTTTATGTAAATGAAACTATCAACGCAGAGGAGGAATTATAATGTGTGCATTATTTGGCTGGCTTGATTGCGGTAAGAAATTACCTCACAAGCTTTTAAAGAAATTTACCCAGGAACTGGCTAACGCAGCCGAGGAACGTGGTACTGATGCAAGTGGAATTTCATACGTTAAAAATGGAAAAGTTACAATCTACAAGAAAGCAAAGCCTGCTCATAAAATGAAGTTTAACTTTCCGGAGGGAACAACCGCTGTCATGGGACACACCAGACTTACAACACAAGGCAATCAGAAGTACAACTTCAACAACCACCCGTTTTACGGAAAAGCTGACAAGGAGTTCGCATTTGCTCATAACGGAGTTCTTTATAATGACGATACTCTCCGTAAAGAAAAGAAACTGCCAAAGACTTGTATTGAAACGGATAGCTATGTTGCTGTCCAGCTCCTGGAAAGACAGGGTAAGCTGAATTTCGATTCTTTGAAATCCATGGCAGAAGATGTACAAGGCAACTTTACATTTACCATACTTGACCAGTACAATACACTTTACTTCGTAAAGGGTAGTAGTCCCATGTTCCTGATATACTTTGAAAAGCTCGGACTTTTCGCATACGCTTCAACCGAAAGCATCATGTCAAAGGCAATGAGAAAGTCGGGATTTTCAAGGTACAAGTACAGCAGAATCCTGTTAAATGAAGGGGATATCCTTTCGATTGACAAGAACGGTAAAACTGATGTTTCAGAGTTTGAAACTTTTTCATACCAGTACACACTTGGTTATTCAGGCGATTACGGCTGCCACGAAGAATTGCTCCTTGAAATGTGTACCTGCTTTGGCGTATCGGAAGACGATATCATACTGCTCCTTGACTTTGGTTATACCGCCGATGATATTGAAGAAATGCTCATGGATTCTGACTTACTTGAAGAAACTCTTACTGATATTAAAAAGATGAACGAATACGAGGATTTGTGGGAGTATTGCGTGTAAAACCCCTTTAAGGCTTTATACTGACGTAGTGAAAGCAGCCTGTAATTCAGACTGCTTTCACAAATTTATTCAAAGTAAATTAACCACTATCTTTATTTTTCCCCGCTAAAATTCACCCTATTATTTTAATATATCACACGATACAATATTTATAGTGAACGAAAAAATTACGTTCACACTTGTAAGTGCCGTATAAAATTCCCGCAATGTTCAAATCCCCGGATTGTAAAAGCGGGTAATTACGGTTGTATATTATAGTAGTGATAAGCAGCCTGAATCTCAGAATGCTGTCACACCCAATTATGAAAGGAGAATTATTATATGAATAATAATGAAAAAAAGCTTTATAATGTAAATGAAACAGGTAAAGTTCTCGGAGTAGGAAGAAACAGAGTTTATTCCTTGATTAAGAATGGTTATCTTAAGGCTCTTGATATCGGAGGATTTAAAGTACCTTCTTCCGAAATTGACAGGTTCATCTCAGAATATGAAGGTTATAGTTTCAAAAATATGGACAATCCAACGAGAATGTAATAAGGAGTGTGATAAAATGAATGATATAATAATAAGAGAGCACATTCTTAAAAGCGGAAAAAAGTCCTATGAGTACAGATTTGAAATTTGTCCTGTAGGCGGCAAAAGAAAACAGGTTTCTAAAAGTGGGTTCCCGTCTAAAACAGCGGCTCGTAAAGCTGGTTTTGAAGCACAGGCTCTTTACTATAACAAAGGAACTGTCATAAGAAGCAGTAAGATGTCCTATTCGGATTTTCTTGATATCTGGATTGAAAAGGACTGCAAAATTTCATTGAAGGAGTCAACAATCACAGGATATCAAAAAAGAATAAACAATCATATTAAGCCTGCTCTGGGCGGAATGAATATTCATAGCATAAGCCGTGAAGATATTCAGGATTTTATCAATGACAAATTTGATAATGGCTACTCAAGAAATACTCTTTCTTCATTAATCGGTATCATATCCAAGAGTTTAAACTACGCTGCTGATAACGGATATATAGCTGTATCTCCGGCGGTCAGAATAAAAATACCGATAAACAGAACACCAGCTGTTCCGACAAGAAGGGTTGAACGAGTAAATATTCCAGAGGAAGCAGTCTTTAATATTCTTCAGAGATTTCCGGAGAATACTTCACCGCATATTCCTATTCTGCTTGGATATGAATGTGGTCTCAGAATCGGAGAGGTTTTCGGTCTTGTCTGGGAAGATATTGATTTTGAAAACAGAACTCTCACAGTTAACAGACAAGTTCAATGGCATCAGGATGAATTGCTTTCCAAAGAAGAAAAAGCCAGGAATAATGGCAGTAAACTTTGTGGTAATGGATATTGGTATTTTGCAAATCCGAAATACAACTCGTTCCGAACCATTTACTTAACTGAACATCTTGTAGAACTTTTAAAAAGAGAGCATGAAAAGCAATTGAAAATGGAAGATACTTATGGAGAGTATTACACACATTATTACTCAAAATATAAACTTCACTTCTCAGCAAAGGCAAATCCTGCTGAAAGTATCAATAATCCCATAAGTACTGGGAAATCTGGTTTTAAGGTGAATTTTTTATGCATAAGGGATAATGGTACTTATTACTCAAGTCGTTCAATGCAGCACGTATCAAGACTTATTAAAAAGGAGATATATGAAAACTTTTCATTCCATGCACTAAGACACACTCATGCTTCTCAGCTCTACGCCGCAGGTGTCAGCGAAAAGTATATCTCAGAACGTCTTGGACATAAGGCGGACCACATCACAAAAGATGTTTATATTCATCTTACAGATAGAGCAAGAACTAATGACATAAAAATTCTTGATACTCTTTACACAGAAAAATGAATCGTGTGGAATTTTCGTGGAATTTTTCAGTATTTTACTGCAAAAACAGCTGTTTCTGTTACATAGCAAAACAAAAACACTCCCTGTATCAAAGTACAGGGAGTGCCATTTTTTATGGATATATCTGCAATTGTGAATTACTTCATAGCCTCTTCAACAGCAACTGCGCAAGCAACTGTTGCACCGACCATCGGGTTGTTGCCCATACCGATAAGGCCCATCATTTCAACGTGAGCCGGAACAGATGAAGAACCAGCGAACTGAGCGTCAGAGTGCATTCTTCCCATTGTATCAGTCATACCGTAGGAAGCAGGACCTGCAGCCATGTTATCAGGGTGAAGTGTGCGTCCTGTACCGCCGCCTGAAGCAACTGAGAAGTACTTCTTGCCAGCGTCAACTCTTTCCTTCTTGTAAGTACCTGCAACAGGGTGCTGGAATCTTGTCGGGTTAGTTGAGTTACCAGTGATAGAAACGTCAACGTTTTCCTTCCACATGATAGCAACGCCTTCTGTTACGTCGTTAGCACCGTAGCAGTTAACCTTTGCACGGAGACCGTCGGAATAAGCCTTGCGGAATACTTCCTTAACTTCGCCTGTGTGGTAGTCCATTTCAGTTTCAACGTATGTAAAGCCGTTGATTCTTGCGATAATCTGGGCAGCGTCCTTGCCAAGACCGTTAAGGATAACTCTAAGAGGCTTTTTACGAACCTTGTTAGCCTTTTCAGCGATACCGATAGCACCTTCAGCAGCAGCGAATGACTCGTGACCTGCTAAGAATGCGAAACATTCTGTATCTTCTTCAAGGAGCATCTTGCCGAGGTTGCCGTGACCCAGACCAACCTTTCTCTGGTCAGCAACAGAACCCGGGATACAGAAAGCCTGAAGACCTTCACCGATAGCAGCAGCAGCGTCAGCGGCTCTTGTGCAGCCCTTCTTGATAGCGATAGCGCAGCCTACAGTGTAAGCCCACTTTGCATTTTCAAAACAGATAGGCTGAATACCTTCAACCAGCTTGTAGATATCAAGACCCTTTTCCTTGCAAACGTCAGCACATTCTTCAATTGTCTTGATACCGTACTGTTCAAGAACAGCGAGAATCTGCTTTTCTCTTCTCTCATATGATTCAAATAAAGCCATTTTACAAATCCTCCTTATTCTTTTCTCGGATCAATAATCTTAACTGCGTCAGCAACTCTGCCGTACTGACCCTTAGCCTTTTCAAAAGCTGTGTTTGCGTCGTCTCCGCCCTTGATGAAGTCCATCATCTTGCCGAAGTTTACAAACTGGTAGCCGATGATTTCGTCGTCTTCGTTAAGAGCGATGCCTGTTACATAACCGTCTGTCATTTCCAGGTAGCGAGGACCCTTAGCCAGTGTACCGTACATTGTACCAACCTGTGAACGGAGTCCCTTACCCAGGTCTTCAAGACCAGCGCCTACTACAAGACCGTCTTCGGAGAATGCACTCTGTGAACGGCCGTAAACGATCTGGAGGAAAAGTTCTCTCATAGCTGTGTTGATAGCGTCACATACGAGGTCAGTGTTAAGAGCCTCGAGAATTGTTCTGCCAGGGAGAATTTCAGCTGCCATAGCTGCTGAATGTGTCATACCTGAACATCCGATTGTTTCAACGAGGGCTTCCTGAATAACGCCTTCCTTAACGTTGAGTGTCAGCTTGCAGGTACCCTGCTGCGGAGCACACCAGCCTACACCGTGTGTGAATCCTGAAATATCAGTAATCTGGGTTGCCTTTACCCACTTTGCTTCCTCCGGAATCGGAGCTGCGCCATGAGCAACGCCCTGTTTAACAGGACACATGTTTTCTACTTCGTTAGAATAAATCATATAACTACTCCTTTCGTTTAAGACCGCCTGCCCGAACCGGTAATGTGTACGGGTTTTCAGTCTTAATACAGCATATACAAATATTATATAACATTTTTCGAGCATAATCAAGTCTTTTTTATAAATTTCGGGTGAATTTTACGAAAAAAAGTGATAATACTACAATCGTAAAAGAAATTACAGAGTGAACGGAGCAAAAATATGAACAAACAGAAATGTGCAATAATCGGCTGCGGGGCGGTGGGGGCGACCATTGCCTTTGCACTTACCCAGAAAAGTCTGTTTTCCGAGCTTGTGCTCATAGACGCCAACAATGCAAAGGCAGAAGGGGAGGCTATGGATTTAAGCCACGGTCTGCCTTTTGCTCACCCCATGAAGGTATATGCCGGAGATTACAGCGATATATCCGACTGCTCCCTTATTATCATCACAGCCGGAACAGCCCAGCGTCCTAACGAAACACGCCTTGACATGGTTCACAAGAATGTGGAGATATTCAAAAGCATAATTCCGCAGATAACGCAGTACAACAAAGAGGCGATAATACTTGTTGTGTCAAACCCTGTTGACATTCTGACCTACTGCACAATTAAGCTTTCCGGATTTCCGCCGGAGAGGGTACTGGGTTCGGGTACTGTCCTTGATACGGCACGTCTTAAATATCATCTCGGACAGACTTTATGCGTTGACAGCAGAAGCGTCCACGCCTTTATAATAGGGGAGCACGGTGACAGCGAGCTTGCAGTGTGGAGCAGTGCCAACGTTTCGGGTATCGACCTTGAAGATTTTCACGGACTGTGTGCAAGCTGCCGTGACGTTTCTTTCAGTGACATATACAAAGACGTCCGTGACAGCGCCTATGAGGTCATAGAGCGAAAGGGTGCGACCTATTACGGGATTGCAATGGCGGTGACAAAAATAGTCCTTGCAATCATAAGGGACGAGCATTCGGTACTGCCAGTTTCCGGCTATATAAACGGTCATTACGGGCTTGATGATGTGTGTATCGGAGTGCCGTCTATTGTAGGAAGCGGGGGAATTGAGAAAGTGCTTGATATTCCGCTTGACAAAGAGGAGAGGGCAAATCTGCTTAAATCAGTGGAAACCCTTAAAAGTGTTATAGCAGAACTGGATATATAAACGCAAACCGCACAAGGACAATACATCTTTGTGCGGTAAAATATTATTTCTTTTTGTTTCCATAAAGCTTTTTTACAATTCTCTTGTTTGCAAGACTGCTTTTTGGATTCCTTTTTGCGTACACATACGCCCAGATACATATAGCCAGATAAAACAGCACAAGCACAAGTGAAATAAGAATTGCACGTTTCATCCATTTTGAGCCAAAGAATCCTTTAGCTGTTGATAGATTGAATTTTACAAACGAGCGGTCAACATTGCTTGCTGCCACAAGGTCTATATTGGCAATGACTTCATCTGAAAGCTTCAGTTCAATCTCACCAAGCTTCTGTCCTTTCTTTACCGGAGCGTTTACAGAGTCATAAAGCTTGATATTCTTCTGAATTGACGTAACATCCACTTCGCTGTACCACAGAGTGGAAAAGTCTTCCTTTGGCTTTACCAGAACATATCCGCTGCCGTCTGAATTGTTGACCTTGATTTCTGCAATTTCCTCGTTACCCGAAAGCAGGTCTTTATATTCAAAGTAGTCAAATACCCATTCCATCAGATTATATGCGTCAATGATGTGGTAGTATTTGGAATCTCCGTCCTCATCATAAAAGGGTGCATTAAGCAGAACAAGCAGATACTTTATACCGTCATAGCTTCCCAGAGTTACAATATTTCTTCCGCTAAGCTGGAGGTTTCCGGTCTTTATTCCCTTTACTCCGAACAGGTAAAAATCACTTGCGGCACTCATGATTATATTTGAATGTGACCATGTCCACGGTTCTTCATGAGCAGTAATGAAGCTTTTGGGGTATACTTCATATTCTTCAGCGGTTGCAATCTCCTCAAATCCGGGAACAGTCAGTGCATACTTAGTTATCAGCGCCATATCCTTTGCCGTTGTTACCTGCTTGGGGTCGTAAAGACCATGAGGATTGGCAAAAACAGTATTTTCAGCACCTATCTCCTTTGCCTTTGCATTCATCTTGTCAACGAAAGCGGAAATATTCTGGTTTCCGAAATAATACGCAAGTATATTAGCTGCCTCACAGGAGGAAGTCAGCATCATAGCATAGAGATAATCAGTTACAGTCAGTGTGTCGCCGTCCCATATCTCTCCGTAGCGAAGGTCGTCGGGATATTCATACTCCTCAAACTCTTCATAAAGCTTTTTGTCAGCTGTGATTGTAATGCTGTCGGTATCACTGCAGTTTTCAAGAACAACAATTGCCGTCATAATATTTACAAGGGACGCCGGCATCTGCTCCGAATCCGCATTCTTTTCATATATTACCGAATCGGTGTCAAGATTTATCAGATATGCCGACTTGGCATTTACCTCAAAAGGCGGGGTAAATTCAACAGCACCGGCAGTTGTTGCCGTACACAGATATATAAACATAAACATTGCCGAAAGAACGGAAATGATTTTTTTCAAAATAAACAGCTCCTTATTTTTATTCTACACATCTATTATTATATCAAATTTCACGGCAAAAGCAAATACTTTTTTGAAAAAAAATAAAAAAGTTGTTTACGAATTGATGTTTTTATGATAGAATTAGTATAGGTAATACCGCATAATTATTGTCGTACAGATGCG
>JALEVO010000021.1 GCA_022788225.1 Oscillospiraceae bacterium
TTTTATGATATGATACTTTAAAAGCAGTGACGGGAACAGTAGCTTTTAATACGGCTTTCAGAGAGTCTTTGGATGGTGTGAAAAGACAGCCGGTTATCTGTGAATACGCCCCTGAGCTTATTTTCTGAAATTAAGTAAGGATTTACGGGTACGCCCGTTACAGCGTTCAAAGGTCAGATATACTTTTATCTGATAAACTGAGGTGGTACCACGGTATTAATTATCGTCCTCTGGGAGTAATATTCTCTCAGAGGATTTTTTAATATATAAACGGAGGAAAAGATAATGACATTATTTGAAGAACTGCAAAGAAGAGGACTTCTCGCACAGCTTACTGACGAAGAAGAAATCAAAGAACTTATCAACAATGGAAAGGCAACATTCTACATCGGTTTTGACCCTACTGCTGATTCACTCCATGTCGGACATTTTATGGCACTTTGCCTTATGAAAAGGCTCCAGATGGCTGGCAACAAACCTATAGCCCTTATCGGAGGCGGTACTGCAATGATTGGTGACCCATCCGGAAAAACTGACATGAGAAAGATGATGACCAAGGAAACAATCAGCCACAATGTAGAGTGCTTTAAAAAGCAGATGAGCCGCTTTATTGACTTTTCTGACGGAAAAGCGCTTGTTGTAAACAATGCTGACTGGCTTTTAGACCTTAATTATGTTGATGTACTGCGTGAAGTCGGCGCACATTTCAGCGTAAATAAAATGCTTACATTTGAGTGCTATAAGCAGAGAATGGAAAGAGGTCTTACTTTCCTTGAATTTAACTACATGATTATGCAGAGCTATGACTTTTACAAGCTTTACAATGACTATGGCTGCAATATGCAGTTCGGCGGCGATGACCAGTGGGCAAATATGCTTGGCGGTACTGAACTTATCAGGAAAAAGCTTGGCAAGGACGCTTATGCTATGACCATTACTCTGCTCCTTAATTCTGAGGGCAAGAAAATGGGTAAAACCGAAAAGGGTGCAGTATGGCTTGACCCTGAAAAAACTTCACCATACGAATTTTACCAGTACTGGAGAAACGTTTCTGACGCTGATGTTATCAAGTGTCTTAAAATGCTGACTTTTGTTCCTATTGAGGAAATTGAGGAAATGGAAAAAAATATGGAGGGCGCTGAGTATAACAAGGCCAAGGAACTCCTCGCTTATGAACTGACAAATCTTGTTCACGGAAAAGAAGAGGCTGATAAGGCTGACGCTGCTGCAAAGGCTATTTTCTCTGGCAGCGGAAGAAGCGAAAATATGCCAACAACAGAACTTTCGGCTGATGACCTTACAGAAGGTTCAATTGGAATACTTACTCTTCTGGTTAAGACAGGTCTTGCATCTTCAAATGGAGAAGGAAGACGTCTTGTTCAGCAGGGCGGTGTATCAGTGAACGATGAAAAGGTTACTGACCCGACTGCTAAGATTTCATTTAATGACGGCGAAGTTATCATTAAAAAAGGCAAAAAGGTATTCCATAAGGCAATCGTAAAATAATTAAACAGTCCGGCTTTTGTAAAAACAGAAGCCGGACTGTTTAAATCCGAAGCATTGAAGCAATAAAAGTATAAACCATTGATTGGAATGTATTTATTAACCGGGCAGCAAAAAAAGCACCGCTTTGCGATGCTTTTTATATAAGACTATATAAGCAGAATTGCCCAGTAATGTTTGTATGTATCTTTGTTCAGGCAATATCCGACGCCAATCTGGGTATATGTTTCATCCATAAGTCTTGATTTGATTGTTTCTTTTTCCATCATTGCGTTATATAGTTCCTTGGGCGTTGACGGAACTGCAGCAACACAGTTAGCACATTCTGAAAATACTATACCATATTCTGTCAGAATAGTTGCGAATCCGGAATTATCCGGTCTGTAGTCACCGGAAAACTTCTTAGGCAGTTCTGACGCACGTTTCATTGAAGCGTCTATAAGCGTCTGGTTTATTGTCAGGGGAGCTACTCCGTTTGAAAGTCTTCCCATGTTTATAAGTGCTGCAACTTCATTCAGATTGCCCTCGCAAAGAATAAGCCTTGAAACAAAAATAGCGTCATAAACGTTTACTGTACCATCTTTGTTATAATCTGCCTGTTCAAGGTTGGTACCGGTAAGTTCAGGATTTTTCATGACGTGTTTTGAGATGTTTATTGCATCATAGATGTTAACTATTCCGTCACCGTTGGTATCTCCGTTTCTAAGCTCTGCAGCAGAAGAAGAGTATGTTGCCGATACAAGTATACCTGCAGTAAGAACTGATGTAAAAACTGCAAAAGTTTTTTTAAAAAATGCTTTCATGTACTTTTCCTTTCCTGATCGTATTGCTGATTCCCAAAATCATTATAAAAGTATTATAGCACATAATAATTAAAAGTTCAATAAGAAAATGTTAATTTTATTATCGGAATTTGTAAAAAGCATTACAACTTTGTTCCACAGCTGTTGCAGAATACTGCCTGTTCATCATTTAATTCTTTGCCGCATGACGGACACTTTTTTACGGAGTCTGTCTGTTTATTCTCATCAGAAGTTTCTTCATCGGTTTTTTTCTCGAGAACAATTGTGTATTCTGTCTGTGTTTCCAGCGGTTTTTCTTCCGGCTGTGGGATTTCATTTTCAGTCGATTCAGGTTCTGCCGGTTTTTCAGGAATATCCGGAAGCTGTATTTCACTGTCTGCCTTTGCTCCGCAATTATCGCAGAATAACGCACCTTCATCAAGCTTATTTCCGCAGTTTGCACAGATTATTTCTTCCGGCTGTGGTACTTCTTGTTCAGTCGATTCAGGTTCTGCCGGCTTTTCAGAAGTTTCCGGAAGCGGTATTTCACTGTCTGTTTTTGTTCCGCAGCTGTCACAGAATAATGCACCTT
>JALEVO010000046.1 GCA_022788225.1 Oscillospiraceae bacterium
TACACGACGCTCTTCCGATCAATTAATTATGACGGCTTTGCAGAAAACATTGAGTATCAGATTAAAAACGGTACTGACGCAATTATCGTATGCGGAACTACCGGCGAAGCGTCAACAATGACTGACGAGGAACATATTGAATGTATCCGTTTCTGTGTTGAAAAGACTGCCGGAAGAGTACCTGTTATCGCAGGAACAGGCAGCAATGACACAAAATATGCGGTTGAGCTTTCAAAGGTTGCGCAGGAAAAGGGCGCTGACGGACTTCTGCTTGTGACCCCTTACTACAACAAGGCGTCACAGAACGGTCTTGTGGCACATTTCGGAGCAGTTGCAGAGGCTGTTGACATTCCTATCATTCTCTACAACATTCCCGGCAGAACAGGAATGAGCATTGAAATCGGTACTTACAAAAAACTTTCCCAGTACAGGAACATAGTTGCAGTTAAAGAAGCAAGCGGCAATATCAGCTACACTTCAAAGCTTATTGCGGAATGCGGCGACTTCCTTGACGTTTACAGCGGCAATGATGATATAATTGTTCCTATGATGTCAATAGGTGCAAAGGGCGTTATTTCAGTGCTTTCAAACGTAATGCCAAAAGAAACTCATAAAATGGCTCAGCTTTGCCTTGACAACAACTGCGAAGAGGCTGCAAAGCTCCAGATGAAATACCTTGAACTTATCAACAACCTCTTTATCGAGGTAAATCCAATCCCTGCAAAAGAAGCTATGAACATGATGGGTATGGCGGCAGGTCCGTGCAGACTTCCGCTTTGTGAAATGACTGACGAGCACAAGGCTGCTCTCAGAGCATCACTTGCAAAATTCAATCTCGTTTAATTTATAGTAAACGAAAAATATTTTTTTCGTTTACTATTAGCCGATATGCATGGAGCTTACGAAGTAAGCGGATGTGCAAGGCAATAAAAATAATTTTAGTGAACGCAAAATTATTTTTTGCGTTCACTATAAAATCTTTCAGCGCCGTATAATCTTTATATGCGGCGCTGTTTGAAAATGAAAGGAAAATACATACTATGACAAAAATTGTAATTAGCGGTGCAAACGGAAAAATGGGAAAAAACGTTTACAGCTGCATTACTCAGCGTGATGACTGCGTTGTTTCAGCCGGTATTGATATCAACACAGACAAATATGCTGATTTTGAAATATACAAGTCCGCAAAGGAACTGCCGGAAAAGCCGGACGTTATTATCGACTACTCTCACCCGTCATGCTTAAACAGTCTGCTTGAATACTGCCTTACAACTGGTACTCCGGTGGTTTTAGCAACAACAGGCTACAGCGACGAACAGATAACACAGATTAAAAAAGCCGCAGAGCAGATTCCGGTATTTTTCTCATGGAATATGTCACTGGGTATCAATCTGCTGGTTCAGCTTGCCAAAAAGGCTACTGCAATTTTAGGTGACCAGTTTGACATTGAGATTATTGAAAAGCACCACAATCAGAAAATTGACGCACCAAGCGGTACGGCTCTTATGATTGCAAACGCTATCAACGAAACACGCAACAACGAAATGAAGTACGTTTACGACAGACATTCAAGACGTCAGAAGCGTGAACCGGAGGAAATCGGAATACACGCTGTAAGAGGCGGAACAATTGTCGGCGTTCACGAGGTCATGTTCTGCGGTAACGACGAAACAATCACAATTTCACATTCTGCGGCATCAAAGGCGGTTTTCGCAGAGGGTTCTGTAAATGCGGCGGTGTTTATTAAGTCACAGCCGGCTGGTGTTTATGATATGGGGAATATTGTGGAGAGTAAGTAAAATAGAATATGTAGGGGCTGGCGCCCTCGACAGCCCGGTGCATGACCGCACAGGACAAATTTATTGTCAATACCGGGACGTCGTGGGCGCCGTCCTATACAAATCAAAATTTATCAGGCTTACGAAAAATAGCAAGGGAGGAAATGAAATGGGAAAAATAGTAGTATTATTTTTATTTTTGGTGTTGTTGATAATAATCTGGTACATAAGCGTATCAAACAGCATCAAGGTCGCAGCACTTAAGGTGGATGAGAGTGAATCCGGAATCGATGTTGCACTTACCAAGCGATACGATGTTCTGACCAAGATGCTTGACACTGTAAAGGGTTACCAGAAATACGAACAGTCAGTTCTTTCAGAACTGGTAGAACTCAGAACCGGAATGTCAATGGCTGAGAAGAAGGCAGCAAATGATACCATGGATAAAGTTTCAAGAGATATCAGCGTTCTTGCCGAGGGGTACCCTGAACTCAAAGCCAACACCAATTTTATAGAACTTCAGAGAGCAATAGTTGATGTGGAGGAACATCTTCAGGCAGCAAGACGTCTGTATAATTCAAATGTGAATGCTTACAATGCTAAGCTTGTGGTATTTCCAAGCAGTATAGTTGCAAAAAACATGGGAGCGGTAAAGAGGGAGCTGTTTGAGGCGGATGAGATAAAGAAACAGGACGTAAAAATGCAATTTTAATGTGGGAGTAAGGATATGAGTCAGGATTTTGAAGTAAGTAAGAGTGACCGGGAGATTATATCTGCCATATCCGGCAGACAGAGACTCGCAAGGTTGACGAATTTCCTGGTTGTAATTGCATATTTAGGTATACCTATATGTCCTGTATGTGGATTTATAATTTGGGAAAGAAATCCTGTCATGGGAATGGCATTTGTGGCACTCACTGTAGTGTGTGTGCTTATGTGTGTATTTCTGGGCAAGAGTACCAGGAAGTTGGAAGCGAAGATAAAAGAACTCGTGGGACAATATATAGTAAGAGACGTTCTTGCGGAGAAAATCGACATAGTTGAGTATTCTCCTAACAGTTATATCAATGAAAAATTTTTAAAGGGATGTCCGATACTTCCAAAATTCAACAAGATACAGGGTTCTGATTACATTTCAGGGAACTACAGAGACAGGAAATTTACATACTGTGATCTGCTTCTGAAGTGGGAAACTAAGGAAAGAAGCAGTAATGGTCATAGGAGAACAAGAACTATAACCCAGTTCCTGGGACAGTTTATGAAGATGGAACTCGGAAAAGATATAGGGGGATTTGTACAGATCAGGGAGAGAAAGAATCCTCGTAAGAGTAATGGATTCTTTGCAAATATACTTGGAACGGGTAATTCACATAGCAGCATAGAGACTGAGAATGCGGAATTCAACAATCAGTTTGAGATAAAGACTTCGGATGACCAATTGGCATTTTATATTTTGACACCACAGTTTATGGAAAGTGTTATGAGACTTGACGAACTGGCAGATGGATATACGAATATAGAATTTCGTGGTACATCAGTTATTGTAACATTGAATAACGGAAGAGATTCATTTGAAGTAAATAAGACGCTGAGAAGTCAGAGAAAACTTGAAAAGTATCAACAGAGATTCAGGGATGAACTGGGGGTTATTCTTGGAGTGTTTGATGAGGTGCTAACCAAGGAGAACTTGTTTTAAAGTATAATGCAAAATGTAGATTTACAAATAAATAATATCTATAAACGCTGTATTTCAACAAAAAAGCTTGAAATACAGCATTTTTATACCCTTTTTTCCATTTATACACTACTTTTGTAAAATTTATTTTACGTAAATTTTACATTTCATCTCTTTTGGATTTTACATTCATGCCTTAAAATATAACCTGTAATCAAAAAGGTTATGATACTAATCATCAAAACAACAACAGACAAAATAGCGGCATAAATTCCGACATTCGTCGTCGCACATCCTCAATGGGCGACAGCCCATTTTGCGGTGTGCTCCTAGACTGTCAAAATTTCTGCTCGCAATTTTATCTGTTAACGTTTTGAAGATTAGTATAATTTTGGCATACCGCCTGCCGCAAAGGCGGAAAAGGAGAAAAATTATGAAAAAGAAGACTTTAGCTTTAATTATGGCAGCAGCAATCACAGGCACACTGGCAGTAGGCTGCGGTTCTGAGTCATTCAGTGCAAAGGAAGATATCACAATCGTTTCAAGAGAGGATGGCTCGGGTACAAGAGGCGCTTTCGTTGAGCTTTTCGGAATTGAGGAAAAGGACGAAAACGGCGAAAAAATTGACAGAACAACAACAGACGCACAGGTTACAAACAACACTTCCGTTATGATGACAACTGTTTCCGGTGATATGTACGCTATCGGTTATATCTCACTGGGTTCTCTTAACGATACCGTAAAGGCTGTGAAAATCGACGGCGTTGAACCGACAGTTGACAACGTAAAGAACGACAGCTACAAAATCGCTCGTCCTTTCAACATTGCTTACAAAGAGGATTCACTCAGCGACGTTTCAAAGGACTTCATTGACTACATCATGAGCAGTGAGGGTCAGCAGATTGTAACAGACAACGGCTACATCAACATTGACGGTGCACAGCCTTATGCAGGTACAAAGCCGGCTGGAAAAATCGTTGTTGCAGGTTCATCTTCTGTTTCACCAGTAATGGAAAAGCTTGCAGAGGCTTACATGAAAGTCAACACAGGCGCTGACATTGAAATGCAGACAAGTGATTCAACAACTGGTATGACTTCCGCAGCAGACGGTGTATGCGATATCGGTATGGCATCAAGAGAGCTGAAAGACAGCGAGCTTGAATCCGGTCTTACTCCGCTGGTAATCGCAATGGACGGTATTGCAGTAATCGTTAACAACGATAACCCGACAACTGATATTTCAAGCGAAGAAGTAAAGTCAATCTATGTCGGCGATACTAAGACATGGGAAACTCTCGCTGAATAAGCCGGAGGGTTCTGTATGAAGAAAAATATTCTCGAAAAAGTCATGAGCGGCGTGTTTCTTGCCGCCGCTTGTGTTTCTATTTTAGCGGTTGCCATGATATGCCTGTTTCTATTTGCAAACGGCATTCCGGCTATGGGTAAAATCGGATTTCTGAAATTCCTCACCGGTGACGTATGGCGACCGTCAAACGATATTTACGGTATTCTCCCCTTTATTCTGGGAAGTCTTTACGTTACTGCCGGTGCAATCATCTTAGGCGTACCTATCGGAATTATGACAGCTGTTTTCATGGCACGTTTCTGCCCCAAAAAGCTGCACAAAATCTTAAAGCCAGCTATCGACCTCCTTGCCGGAATCCCGTCAGTTGTTTACGGTTTCTTCGGACTTGTCATGATAGTTCCCATAACAGGCAGTTCAATCATAGCAGCGTCAATAATACTTGCAATTATGATTCTGCCGTCTGTTATAAGCGTTTCTGAATCGGCACTTAGAGCAGTACCCGAAAGCTATTATGAGGGTGCCCTTGCACTTGGTGCAACAAAAGAAAGAAGTGTTTTCACGGTAATACTGCCGGCGGCAAGCTCTGGCGTTTTCGCCGGAGTGGTACTGGGTATCGGACGTGCGATAGGTGAAACAATGGCTGTTATGATGGTTGCCGGAAACAATACTGGTATGCCAAAGAGCATTTTCAAGGGCGTTCGTACTCTTACATCAAACATCGCCATTGAAATGGGCTACGCCACAGACCTGCACCGTGAGGCGCTTATCGCAACAGGCGTTGTACTGTTCGTATTTATCCTTATCATAAACTTTGCATCATCAATGCTGAAAAGGAGGAGTAACCAGAAATGAATCCTATGAAAAAAGAAAGCTTAAAGGATAAGCTTTCACACTATAAAAACTCCCCCGGTTCGCTGGTGCTTCTGATTTCAGTATTGCTCTGCGCCGCCCTGACAGTTCTTACACTTGTTTTCATTGTAATCTACATACTGGTAAGAGGAATGCCGAATCTTTCACTTTCTCTGTTCTCCCCTACCTACAACTCTGAAAACGTATCAATGCTCCCAGCCATAATAAACACATTTATTATGACCCTTATCTCACTGCTTATTGCAGTTCCCCTTGGTATTTTTTCTGCGATATACCTTGTGGAGTACGCCAAAAGAGGAAACAAGCTTGTAGGAATAATCCGTATGACCACAGAAACTCTTTCCGGTATTCCGTCAATCGTTTACGGTCTTTTCGGATTCCTGTTCTTCCTTACGACCTTAAAGCTTGGCTACTCCATACTCTCCGGCGCTCTGACACTTGCAATTATGATTTTACCGCTTGTTATGAGAACCACAGAAGAGGCGCTTAAATCTGTTCCTGATTCGTACAGAGAGGGCAGCTTCGGACTGGGTGCCGGAAAGCTCCGTACAGTTTTCAGAATAGTTCTTCCTCCGGCAATACCCGGAATACTTTCCGGCGTAATTCTTGCAACAGGCCGTATATGCGGAGAAACAGCCGCACTTATTTTCACAGCCGGAACAGGTACAAAAATTGCCTTTAACATTATGTCCTCCGGACGTACTCTTGCAGTGCATATGTACAATCTTTCAAGCGAGGGACTTCACGTTGAGGAATGTTATGCGACAGCTGTTATACTTCTTGTACTTGTGGCACTTATTAATGGTCTTTCAGGACTTCTTGCAAAAAAATTATCGAAAGGGTAAATCATGGATAAATTTAAAGTTGAAAACCTTGATTTGTACTATGGACAGTTCAAGGCTCTTAAAAATATAAACATTGATATTCCGGACCACGAGATAACAGCCTTTATCGGTCCGTCCGGCTGCGGAAAATCCACACTGCTTAAATCACTGAACCGTATGAACGACCTTGTTGAGGGCTGTTCTATAAAGGGAAAGGTACTTCTTGACAACGAGGATATTTACGGCAAAATGGACGTAAATCTGCTTAGAAAGCGTGTAGGCATGGTTTTTCAGAAGCCTAATCCGTTCCCTATGAGTATCTACGACAATATCGCATACGGTCCGAGAACTCACGGAATCCGTTCCAAGGCAAAGCTTGACGACATCGTTGAAAAATCACTCCGTGACGCTGCGATATGGGACGAGGTAAAGGACAGACTGAAAAAAAGCGCACTGGGAATGTCAGGCGGTCAGCAGCAGAGACTTTGTATTGCAAGAGCACTTGCTGTTCAGCCGGAGGTGCTTCTGATGGACGAACCGACTTCCGCTCTCGACCCGATATCAACTTCCAAAATAGAAGACCTTGCAATTGAGCTGAAAAAGGAGTATACTATAATTATAGTAACCCACAATATGCAGCAGGCAGTCAGAATTTCCGACAATACAGCTTTTTTCCTGCTTGGCGAAATAATTGAATACGACAAAACTGAAAAGCTTTTTTCAATGCCGTCAAACAAGAAAACAGAGGATTATATTACAGGGAGGTTCGGTTAAATGCGTAATAAATTTGATCAGCAGCTTGAAACACTTCATGTTGAGCTTATAAAAATGGGGGCATTGTGTGAGGACGCTATTTCCGGTACTGTCAGCGCACTCGAAAAAAACAGCGAGGAAATCATACAGAATGTTTTCCACCTTGAAACAGAAATTGACCAGAAAGAGCGTGACATTGAAGCACTCTGCATGAAGCTTCTGTTACAGCAGCAGCCGGTTGCAAGCGACCTTAGAGTTGTTTCGGCAGCAATGAAAATGATTTCAGACATGGAGCGTATCGGCGATCAGGCGGCGGATATTGCTGAAATTACACGCTATGTTCAGTTAACTGAACTGCGTGAAATTGCTCCTGTTGACAAAATGGCAAAAGCGGCTGTCAGAATGGTGACCAACGCAATTGATTCTTTTATCAAGCGTGACCTTACACTTGCCGGC
>JALEVO010000135.1 GCA_022788225.1 Oscillospiraceae bacterium
TATTGCTCCCCCAATTAACTACTGAACTTTCTGCTTGCTCTAAAGCTGAAATCTTACGTCAGAAAAACTTGCAATACGCCAGTATTCCTGCGTTTTTCTTCCTTAGCTTTCAACTTTAGCCCTGCGCATAAATTTTCAATAGTTAATTGGTGGAGCAATAAAATTAATATTATATATTTTAAGTAAAGATAATATATAAATAGTAAGCAGAGTTGCACAAATGGCGTGCAGGCGTGTACCTGCACACAAAATATCCTGCAAAGCCCGGTTCTGCGGAGTTTGGAAAATACACGCCATTCTG
This sequence comes from Oscillospiraceae bacterium, assembly GCA_022788225.1. Taxonomy (GTDB): domain Bacteria; phylum Bacillota; class Clostridia; order Oscillospirales; family Ruminococcaceae; genus Porcipelethomonas. Next base: position 302 of record JALEVO010000135.1, read on the forward strand.
GCAGGGGCGTATACAAGGTGTGTATCAGTGTGTATCAATGTTAGTACGCTCTGATTTTTATTCTTCCTCAGTCGGGTCAGTTTCCTCAGTCTGCGCTTCTGTTACCGGCTGTGTTATGGGATTTCCGTTGCTGTCTGTCGTACTTTCAGTCGGTGTCGGGAGGTAATTGATTTTTACATTTGAGTAACTGTTGTCCTCGGAAAAGTTTTTGTAATATGCCTGAATAATACTGCGTATCATATATTTTGAATATTCACCGCCCTCAATCATTCCGGCAAAGGCAATCTGCGGGTCGTATGCCGGAGCAAAACCGATAAAGCAGCTGTCTGTCAGTTCATCACCGTTTCGCCAGTTCTGGGGAGTACCGGTCTTGATTGCAACATCAAAGCCTAAGTTTGAAAGAGAATATTCAGCCGGAAAGTTGTTTTCAGATGCCTGAATCATACCGTCAATTACATAGTCATAGACATAGTCATAATTCAGGTTAATGGTTTCAGCGACTTCCGGTTCACGCTTTTCAATTTCATTTTTCATTGAATAATCATAAATGCTGTCAACAAGGTGAGTTTTGTATCTCACTCCACGGTTTGCAATAGTTGAGGCAACGCCTGCCATCTGAAGTGGAGTTACCGCAGTTTCAGACTGACCGATAGACGCCTGAAGTACCTGACCGACAGTCCAGTCGATACCAAGGTCATTGAATGTTTCGGGATTACCTATATGACCGGCGTAGTCACCTGTTTCAATACCTGTGTGCTGACCATAGCCGTACATTGAGGCATATTCTGTGATTTTATCAATTCCAAGACGTCTGCTAAGCTCATAGAAATAAATGTTACATGAAACTCTCAGCGCTCTTGCAACGGCTATATCATTGTGCCAGCCGGTACAGCCGACTTCAATATCGTAGAATTTCATTTTCTGATTACAGGTAAAAGTCGATTCACCTGTAACGATTCCCTCGTTAAGTCCTGCAGTGGCGGTTATTGTTTTAAAGGTCGAGCCCGGACGGTAAAGACCACTTGTGGCACGGTTTATCAGCGGATAATTCTCGTCTTCAAGAAGTTCATCATAATTTGTTTTGTAATCCTTTAAATCGTATGTCGGAGCGGTAGCCATTCCGAGAACAGCGTTGCTTTTAACGTCAAGAACCACAAGCGAGCCGCATTCAACTCCGCTGTATTCCGGCTGGCTTCTCAGGTCAGCCATGAAGTTTACCAGTATCTCCTGCAAATCTCTCTGGAAATCGCTGTCCACTGTCAGCTTTACCGTATGACCGCCCTTTGCCTCTTCGGTGACTTCAGCTGATGTTACTTCTCCGTTTGTGAGGGTTATTGTTCTTGTGCCGTCCTCACCACGCAGTTCGTCCTCAAGAGCCTTTTCAATACCGCTTTTGCCCACGGTATCGTTCATAGCGTAGCCTTTTTTCTTGAGTTCCTCCCAGTCCTCGGCGAAAATCGGACCGACAGTTCCTATTTCATGGGGAAGAACGTCCCCAACGGCAATTTCTCTGACAGCCTCTTCTCGTATGTCGATACCTTTCAGGCGTACTCCCAGTTCCTTGATTTTTGTTACGGTTTCAACAGGAATATCCTCACAGAGAGTAAATGTGTTGTTAAGAGAAAAGTCTCTCAGCTTCATTTCATAGCGTATGCCGGCTATGATACGCTGTTCTTCTGCACTGTATTCCTTGTCTGAAATTTCATAATCGTCAATAAGCTTGTCGATACAGTTTTCAGCAGTGGCATAGACATTTACGCCGATAAGGCTTTTAAGCTTTTCAACATCGCTGTCTTTGTTCTTTTCATATTCATAGGGGGCGGAATCTGTGACCGGAATAGTTTCATTCCATTTAAGACCTGCCTCCTTTAAAATTCTGACTGTCTGTATCAGAATTTCGTTTGCCTCCTTGTTGTCAGAGGGGAAATATGTGTCGTCGATAATAACATTGAATCCGACTTTGTTTTCAACAATAGGATTGCCGTCAGCGTCAACTATCTGTCCTCTTGTAGCCTTTATCGTCTGGGTATAGACCGAGGTGTATTCCGACTGCTGGTGATAAGCGTCACCGTTTACTATCTGAACAGTCATAAGGCGCACAAGACCAAGTGCAACTGCAATTACAACAAGTATTGCAAGAAAAGCGGTACGCAGTCTTTCAAGAATTTCTTTCATAGTGTTCCTTCCTTAAATAAACGGCATTGCCGCACAAAAAGTTTTTGTGCTCTGCAATGCCCCAAATATTTTTCAGATTTTCATAGCCTCTTCAATAGTCTTTGCACGCTTGGGATAAAATCTTTTCAGCACCGGTTTTATCAGCAGCCAGACGAAAGGGGAGGCAATAGTTGTATAAATAATGCATGGAATACATTTTTCCCTGAAAACATATCCCGTTCCCTCAAAATTCCACATGGCATAAAAGAAAAAGAAGTCAAACAGCTCATAAACCGCTGTAAACATTGCAGTCAGCCACACGATGTTAAGTACATTCTGTAGAAGGTAATGCTTGAAGAAAAGAACTGTGGCAACGCAGAAAGCAATCATAAAAATGCAGCTGTAGCCGAAAAACTTTCCGCATGAAAAATCAATCAGCAGACCGCATATTCCTCCCAGCACTGCCGCAGTATATTCACCCTCGTTCATGCAGATACAGGTGCAAAGGGGTATAAGCAGCAAGGGTTTAACGCCTTTTCCGATATTTATGATGATAACGCTTACAAAAATCATAAAGACGTAAATTGCCCATCTTGCAATAGCACAGTATCTGATTTTCTCGGCTCTTGTCATCTGATTATTCTGCATTGCTGTCACCGCCGTTCTCCGGTTCTGTCGAATCTTCCGGTACGCTGTCGTCAGAACTGTCTTCCGGTTCTGGTATATCCTCCGGTTCACTGTCATCAGAATAGGCTTCCGGCTCTGTCATATCCTCCGGTTCGCTGTCGTCATAATTGTCTTCCGGTTCTGTAACAGGTTCTGTTTGCGGTTCAGTTTCAGGCTCTGTTGTGATTTCCTTGCCCACATCGCCCTCGGTAATTTCTTTCTTTTTCTCGTTGAAGTCGATAATTACCATAACGCTTGTGACGTCCTTGGGATTTACAGCCGGTTCAATTACTGCATAAGCTGTCAGTCCGCTTTCCTCAATACCGGTTTCCTTAACGTTACCGATGATATATCCCTGCGGGAACTGTCCGCTGTTGCCGGAGGTGATAATAAGGTCGCCCTCCTTGATTTTGTTTTCCTTGTCAATGTAAATCATCTTGCACTGACCTTTTTCAGCGTATGTAAGACTTCCCTCCACAATACCCGTATCACGGCTTTCAACGCACATTACGCCTACTGAAAGCTCCTGTGAGAAAATTGTCCTTACTGTGGAATATGTATTTGCGACCTCGGTGATAACACCTACAAGTCCCTCAGGAGTTACAACAGGGTCATAGAGGGAAATTCCGTCATTGGAGCCTCTGTCAATTACAAATGTTCCGTAAGGGTCATTGACATTTCTTGAAATAACCGAGCATACCGGAGAATATTTGAAATCTTCATTTTCCTCCTTGATGCCGATAAATTTACGCAGGTCTTCGACTTCTGACTTCATGTCCTCATAATCAATAAGTCTTTCGTTTAAATCTGCTACCTTTTCACGCAGCTGTCTGTTTTCCTCAACGTATTTTTCGGAATCCAGAAATAAATCTATAACCAGTCCCACCTTGTCAGAAATTGCATTTGAAAACTGCCGTATGGGATTAAAAACAGTACCCACACATTGTGATGCAAACGGGACTTTTCCGTCACGGGTCACAGAAAAAAGTGCAATTCCCAGAAAAAATCCGGCAATGCAGAGAATGATTTTAAACTTGACGCTTTTAAAAAACTGCCCCACTTCTGATTCTCCTTTCCTTGTTTTCAGGGGCGCTGCCGCAAACCGGGTTATGTATCCGGATACGGCAGCACTGTGAGAGAATGGCTATCTTCTCTCAGTAATAGCGGGTTTCGTCTGTAAGTGCGTCCTCAAATTTGTCAATGTCCTCAAGAATCTTGCCTGTACCCTCTGCAACGCAGTCGAGAGGATATTCAGCAATATATACCGGCATTCCTGTTTCACGGCTGATAAGCTTGTCAAGACCTCTCAGCAGTGCGCCGCCGCCGGCAAGGGTTATGCCCTGGTCGATTATGTCGGCGGAAAGCTCCGGCGGAGTTTTTTCAAGGGTGATTTTAATTGCCTCAATAACTCTTGAAAGGGGTTCTGTAAGTGCGTCACGGATTTCTGTTGAAGTTACCGTGATATTCTCCGGCAGACCATTGAGAAGATTTCTTCCCTTTATCTCCATAGTCTTTTCGCTTTCACCCGGAAATGCCGAGCCAATTTCTATTTTAATATTTTCGGCTGTTCTTTCGCCGATAAGAAGATTATATTTTTTCTTTATAAAGTTTATGATAGCCTTGTCAAATTCATCTCCGGCAACCCTGACTGAACGTGAAGTTACTATCCCTCTCAGAGAAATAACAGCAACTTCGCTTGTACCGCCGCCGATATCAACTATCATGCTGCCGGACGGTTCTGCAACAGGCAGTCCTGCGCCCACAGCCGCCGCCATAGGCTCTTCGATAATGAAAACAGGCTTTGCACCGGCTTTTTCAGCGGCTTCCTTAACGGCACGTTTTTCAACTGCAGTTACGCCGGAGGGAATGCAGATAATAACCCTTGCCTTTGTAAAAAAAGACCCTCTCAGAGCTTTTTTGATAAATTCCTGCAGCATGGTGGTAGTCATGTCAAAATCGGCAATAACGCCGTCCCTCATAGGCCTGACTGCGACAATAGACCCGGGGGTTCTGCCGATAACGTCCTTAGCTTTTTTTCCGACATATTTTGCCTTGTCGGTTCTGGTGTCCACTGCAACAACTGATGGTTCTCTTATGATAATACCCTTTCCTCTCATGTAAACAAGGGTGTTAGCAGTACCCAGATCTATACCAATGTCCTTTGTAAACATCTATGCATTTCTCCTTTTGTATGTTCCTTTTACATTTTCTGAATTTTCTCTTATTTTATTATACCACTAAATATGATGTTTCACAACAAATTTTGAAGGTAAAAAAATCCTTATATAAGCGTTAAGTATTTGTTAAAATTCTACAAAAACGCAACAAAAATTTTATGCAATAGCCTTAGAAAGCTTTGGATAAACTGCAACAGCAATAAGCATAAAAATTATCTGCGCAACGCTCATTGAAAATTCAAATCCGACTGTAAGTTTAATTATTACAAGGTTAATACTTGTAGGCGAAATACCAATTTCCTTTGAATATGCAAGCCAGCTTAGCATATCTGTGTTTGCAGCGCCCTTTGCCGCAATTGAGCCGATGATTGCACCTGCTATGATAAGCATTACCAGCAAAATTTTGTTTTTCATTTTGTTACCCCTTCTGTCATTATAAGATTGTTATTGTCCTGTAGAGCCGAAGCCGCCGCTGTTTCTGTCTGTTTCGTCAAGCGTATCCGTTTCGATGATTTCCGGCAGCAGTACCGGAGTTACAACCATCTGTGCGATTCTCATGCCGTGTGTAACAGTAAAGCTTTCCTTGCCATGATTGATAAGAGGGACTTTTATTTCACCTCTGTAATCGCTGTCCACTACTCCTACGCAGTTTGCAAGAGCAATACCGTGCTTTGAAGCAAGCCCCGAACGGGGATATATCATAAGTGCGGTGTTTTCGGAATCCGGTGCGGCAGAAATACCCGTTGGTATCATTTTTATCTCCCCCGGTTCAATAACAATATCGCTGTCTGTGCAGGCTGAAAGGTCAAGTCCTGCACTTCCTTTTGTTGCCCTCTGCGGAATAACAGCCTTTTCGCAGAGTTTTTTTATTTTAAGTATCATATATTTTCTCCATAAATTACAGAACTCCTCTGTAATACAGTCCTCTTGTAATATTTTCTTTTTTCTTTCCCGTACTGCGGTAATCTTCAATTATTTCAGATACCTCGTGGGAATTTTCGTCAGTAAAATAAAGGGTCATAAAGCTTATGTTCTTAAATTCGTCAAGCCTGTCCGCAAGGTAAAGCTTTTGCGAATTGAGAATTTCTGTGTACTGTCCGTGACAGACAACAGAAAAACTTCTTCCGGTTCTGTCCGAAAGCTTTTTGCCGCATTTTCCGCAGCCGACTTCATTTTTCACCGGACAGTTTGCTGTCAGCATGACAGGCAGTCTGCCGTAAGCGATTATTCCGGCAGGCACAGGTGATTTCACAGCCGCCGCCTGACCGGATTTGAGTTCAAAGGAAAGAGTCAGGTCGCTTAGATTAAGATTTGAAAGCAGATTTGCACTGCAGGAATTTGAAACGTTCAGTCCGAAATCGCCGTGAAGAGTAAACCCAAGTTCTTTTCCGGTTTGAAGATACGCAATGTTATTGCACATAAGATGAGTAATGCCAAGTTTTCTTGCGTCAGCAAGCAGACGTTTTGTTTCCTGCTCGTCAGTTATAAACCTCGGCGGCTCAATAATGATTTTTTCCGGAGCGTTTATTCTTTCGGGCAGAATTTCAAGGGGGACAATAACGAAGTCCGCAGACATTGCCGCATCAAGCTGTGAAATGTCTGATATCCTCGCCCTTATCTGCGAAAGCTTTCCCGGACTACCCTTTATTTCCGGCAGTTTTCCGGAAATAGTGTACTGGGGAGTGTTTGCACTGATTCTCGCCGCATTCAGTTCCGAAACAGCCTTTCGTCTGACTTCATTCAGTTCTCCTGCGCTGACCGCCAGACCGTCCTCAATTTCTGCGTCAAGTCCGCTGTAATTGTAAACGGTATCCCCAAGTTTTGAAAGCTGTCTTTCAAGCAGTTCCCTGCCGACTGGTCTGTTCAGTGCCTTCTGGGGAATATTTCCGCTGACTGTCACAGAGTTTCCCTCACTGTCAGCTGCCGTGACTTTAACAGGCAAGTCCGCCTTTATTTCAGCAGTAAAGCGCAGGTCGGAAACCTTTCTTTCGGCTCTGTAAAGCTTGTGTATTTCGGGAATGACCGCTTTTGCTGCAGTAACGTCCTCTTTTTCCCTTGTACCGAACATTCCGGATTTCTTTCCGGTGAAATAGCCGTCTGTAAAGCCACTTCTTGAAAATACGGCTCTAAGCGTTTCAGTATCAAAATCTTTGCCGTCAATGGCGTTTCTGAACGCTGATACCGCCGCCGCAACATATTCCGGACGTTTCATTCTTCCCTCAATTTTAAGGGAGGTAACTCCGGCATTTTCTATTTCACTGATATGTCCTGTAAGTGACAGGTCTTTCAGAGAAAGTCCGCAGTGACTGCTGTTGCCGCAGGCGGAAAAGGGAAGTCTGCACGGCTGCGCGCAAAGACCTCTGTTAGCGCTCCTCTGACCTATCAGGGCAGATAGATAGCACTGCCCCGAAACGGACATACACAGTGCACCGTGAACAAAAATTTCAGTTTCAATATCAAGGGAAGAAATTTCTCTGATTTGCGTTTCAGAAAGTTCTCTTGACAGAACAACTCTTTTAAATCCCAGCCTTTTTGCCGCAAGGGCGCCGGCAGGGGAGTGTATCGTCATCTGAGTTGAGGCGTGAAGCCGTGCGTCGGGGGATACTGCCTTTATGATTTCCGCAGCGCCCCAGTCCTGAACGATAAAAGCGTCAATTCCGGCATTCAGTGCTTTTTCAATAGTCGTGGCAAACTCCGCTGTCTGGCTGTCAAAAATAATCGTGTTGACAGTCATGTAAAGCTTTTTGCCGTAAAGGTGGCAAAGTTTTGCCGCTTCTTTCAGTTCATCGGAATCAAAATTAGCGGCATTCTGCCTTGCGGAAAACGCCTTTCCGCCAATGTATACGGCGTCAGCACCGCACCTTAAAGCGGCAGTCAGCGAATCCATGCTTCCGGCAGGGGCAAGCAGTTCAGGTTTGTCC
>JALEVO010000147.1 GCA_022788225.1 Oscillospiraceae bacterium
GAATACTTTGTATCCTACTACGACTATTACCAGCCGGAAGCATACATTCCGGGAACAGACACCTACATCGAAAAGGATTCCTCAATAAATGACGAGATAGACAAAATGCGTCACTCAGCAACCGCCGCCCTTTCTGAAAGAAACGACGTTATTATCGTTTCAAGTGTTTCCTGCATATATTCTCTTGGTAGTCCGGAGGATTACCGTTCCATGATTGTTTCAATCAGACCCGGTATGGAAAAATCCCGTGAACAGCTGCTGGACGAGCTTGTTGCTATACAGTACGAGAGAAATGACATAAATTTTGTGCGAAACAAATTCCGTGTCAGAGGGGACGTTGTGGAAATTTTTCCGGCATCATCAAATGAAAATGCCATAAGAGTTGAGTTTTTCGGTGACGAAATCGACAGGATAACAGAAATCAACGTCATTACAGGAGAAGTACTTGCCACATTACAGCACGCCGCAATTTTTCCGGCAAGCCATTACATTGTAAGCGGTGCTAAAATGAGTGACGCCATAAAGGAAATCGACAGAGAACTTGCTGAACGCATAGAATATTTCCAGTCAGAAAACAAGCTGCTGGAGGCGCAGAGAATTGCCCAGAGAACTCATTACGACATGGAAATGTTACAGGAAATCGGTTTTTGCAGCGGTATTGAAAACTATTCGAGAATACTCTCCGGACGTCCGCCGGGAAGTACCCCTATGACGCTCCTTGACCATTTTCCAAAGGATTTTCTGCTTTTTGTTGACGAAAGCCATGTTACCATTCCGCAGGTTGGCGGTATGTACGCCGGAGATAGGGCAAGAAAAACAACGCTGATAGACTACGGTTTCCGTCTGCCAAGCGCCTACGACAACCGCCCGCTGAACTTTGACGAGTTTTACAGTCACATAAATCAGGCGGTTTATGTAAGCGCAACACCGGGCAATTTTGAACGTGAAAAGTCCGGACAGATAGTCGAACAGGTTATCAGACCGACTGGTCTTGTTGACCCCGAAATTATCGTCAAGCCTGTTGAGGGACAGATTGAAGACCTGCTATCCGAAATAAATATGCGTGCGGAAATAGACGAGAGAGTGCTTATAACTACTCTCACTAAGAAAATGGCTGAGGATCTTACCTCTTTCCTTGAGGACGCAGGGGTAAGAGTAAGATACCTGCACCACGATATTGACACCATTGAGCGTATGGAAATAATAAAGGATCTGCGTGAGGGCGAATTTGATGTACTGGTTGGTATCAACCTTTTAAGAGAGGGACTTGACATTCCGGAAGTTTCCCTTGTGGCAATACTGGACGCAGACAAAGAGGGTTTTTTAAGAAGCGAAACATCCCTTATTCAGACCATAGGACGTGCGGCACGAAACGCAAAGGGTAAAGTTATCATGTATGCCGACAGCGTTACAAATTCCATGGAAAGAGCCATAACCGAAACAGAGAGAAGACGTGCGCTCCAGATTGCATACAACGAGGAACACGGCATTGTTCCCCAGACTATTAAAAAGGACATCAGACAAGTACTGGAAATCACCTCTAAGGAAAAGGTGGAAAAGAAAACCGGAAAGAAGCTTTCAAAGAAAGAGCGTCTGGAGCTTATTGCCAAGCTGAAAACGGAAATGAAAGAGGCGGCAAAGCTGCTTGAATTTGAACACGCCGCATATCTGCGTGACAAGATAAAGGAACTGGAAGAACAGTAAGGAGTAAAGTTGGCAAATGTAAAAGTTTCGCTCAAGCCTTTTCAAAGGCTTGTGGGGTGCATGGGGCAAAGCCCCTGCTCGCTGTCCGCAGACAGCGAAATTTCCTAAGCCGCCGCACTTTTCACAAAAGCATATAAGTTGATATTTACAATCTACTAACCAAAATCTGATTATTCACGGCGGCTTTTGTCATTCAACAGCGTAAGCGATTTGAATGACCCGCCGACAGGCGGCGAAAACCTTGAATTCTAACTGAAAGGAATTTTAAATAAATGAACGATAAAATCATAATCAAGGGTGCAAGAGAACACAACCTCAAAAACATAGACCTTGAAATTCCCCGTGACAAGCTGATTGTCATGACCGGTCTTTCCGGTTCGGGAAAATCATCTCTCGCCTTTGATACCATATACGCTGACGGTCAGAGAAGATACATGGAAAGTCTTTCCTCCTACGCAAGAATGTTTCTCGGACAGATGGAAAAGCCGGATGTGGACAGCATTGAGGGTCTTTCCCCTGCTATCTCAATCGACCAGAAAACCACATCAAAGAATCCCCGTTCCACCGTCGGAACAGTAACGGAAATTTACGACTATCTCCGTCTGCTTTACGCAAGAATCGGTATCCCCCACTGCCCTGTCTGCGGTCGTGAAATAAAACAGCAGACTATCGACCAGATAGTTGACAAGGTAATGGAGCTGCCGGAGGGTACTAAAATTCAGCTGCTTGCACCTATTGCAAGAGGAAGAAAGGGTACTTACGCAAAAGAACTTGAAAGTGCCTCACGCTCCGGCTATGTAAGAGTAAGAATTGACGGTATCATGTACGAGCTTTCCGAAGAGATAAAGCTTGACAAAAACAAAAAGCACAACATTGAAATTATCGTTGACCGTCTTGTTGTCAAGCCGGGAATTGAATCCCGTATGACTGACAGTATTGAAACCGTAATGTCACTTTCCGGCGGTATGCTTATCGTTGATGTAATTGACGGAGAGGAAATGCTGTTTTCTCAAAGCTATGCCTGTCCGGAACACAACATAAGCATTGAAGAACTGAATCCGAGAATGTTTTCCTTTAACAATCCTTTCGGTGCGTGTCCGAAATGTACAGGTCTGGGAACGTTTCAGAGAATAGACCCCGACCTGATTGTCCCCAACAAGGACTTAAGCATACGTCAGGGTGCAATAAAGGCAAGCGGCTGGAACACTCTTGCCGACGGTTCTATCGCCATGATGTACTACAATGCGATTGCCAAAAAATTCAATATAAGTCTTGACACTCCTTTCAAAGACCTGCCAAAGGAGGCGGCTGACGCTTTTCTTTACGGTACGAACGAAAGGCTGGAACTGAAAATTATTGATTCCTTTGGCGGCGGAGTACGCTACGGTAAATTCGAGGGAGTTATAAACAATCTCGAAAGGCGCTATAAGGAGTCGAACAGTGAGTATTCAAAAAATGAAATTGCTGACTGCATGAATGAAATAAAGTGTCCGGACTGCAAGGGACAGCGACTGAAAAAGGAAAGTCTTTCCGTAACTGTCGGCGGAAAGAATATCATGGAATTTACTGACCTTTCCGTTGCTGAGGCACTTGACTTCATAAACGGTCTGACCCTGACAGAGCGTGAAAAAATGATTGCTGAACGCATTCTCAAGGAAATTCGTGAACGTCTTGGATTCCTGAAAAGCGTGGGACTGGAATACCTTACACTTTCCCGTTCTTCCGGTACGCTTTCCGGCGGTGAAAGCCAGAGAATACGCCTTGCAACGCAGATTGGTTCTTCCCTTATGGGGGTACTGTATATCCTTGACGAGCCGAGTATCGGTCTGCACCAGAGGGACAACGACAAGCTTATTGACACACTTAAACATCTGAGAGATTTAGGTAATACCCTTATCGTTGTTGAACATGATGATGACACAATGCTTGCCGCCGATTACATTGTCGATATCGGTCCGGGGGCAGGTGTAAACGGCGGAAACGTTGTATTTTCCGGTACTGTTGAAGATATGCTGAAATGTGAAAAGTCAATTACAGGACAGTATCTCAGCGGAAAGAAAAAAATTCCGCTGCCTGAATCAAGACGTAAGGGCAACGGAAATTATCTGACTGTTAAGGGTGCAGCGGAAAACAATCTGAAAAATGTAAATGTAAAAATACCGCTGGGTGAATTTATCTGCGTTACCGGTGTTTCCGGTTCGGGGAAATCATCCCTTGTCAATGAAATAATCTACAAGCATCTCGCCGCAAAGCTTAACCGTGCAAAGGTGAGAGCCGGAAAATTCAAGTCTATGGAGGGACTTGAAAACCTTGACAAGGTAATCTGCATTGACCAGTCCCCTATCGGCAGAACTCCACGTTCCAATCCGGCAACATACACCGGAGTTTTCACAGATATCCGTGAACTTTTTGCACAGACAAGCGATGCCAAAACCCATGGCTACGGTGCCGGACGCTTTTCCTTTAACATAAAGGGCGGACGCTGCGAAGCCTGTGAGGGTGACGGTATCAAGAAAATCGAAATGCATTTTCTGCCGGATATTTATGTTCCATGCGAAGTATGCAAGGGAAAGAGATATAACCGTGAAACACTTGAAATACTGTACAAAGGCAAGTCAATATATGACGTTCTTGAAATGACAGTTGACGAGGGCGTGAAGTTCTTTGAAAATCACCCGAAAATTCTCCGCAAGCTGAAAACATTGCAGGAAGTGGGACTTGGGTACATCAAAATCGGTCAGCCTGCAACTACTCTTTCAGGCGGTGAGGCGCAGAGAGTAAAGCTTTCAACAGAACTTTCAAAACGCCCTACAGGAAAGACTATATACATTCTTGATGAGCCGACCACTGGTCTGCATACAGCAGATGTTCACAAGCTGATTGAGGTACTGCAGAAGCTTGCTGATACCGGAAATACAGTCCTTGTCATTGAGCACAATCTCAATGTGATAAAGGTTGCCGACCACATTATTGACCTTGGTCCGGAAGGCGGAATCGGCGGAGGTACTGTCGTTGCCACAGGTACACCGGAGCAGATTGCACAGTGTGATCAGTCATATACCGGAAAATATCTTAAACCTTATCTTGAATAAAATTTAGCTCCGGTCTTTGAATGACCGGAGCTAAAAATATTATTTTCTTCAGAACAACTTCTCCCCCGCATAACTGCTGTAAATTTCGTAAAGCTCCGGAAAAGTTTTTTTGATTCTGACAGGCTTCATTGACATATCTGTAAAGCAATGGGTGGTACTTCCCTTTGCTCTCAGTTCACCTGTTTCCTTGTCAGTAATTATATACTGAATAGCCATTTTAAAACCGTTAAACTCGCTGATTGCTGCTTTTATAATAACAGTATCGCCGAATTTAACGGAATTTTTATACTCGCATTCAGCCGACAGAACAGGCATCATTATCCCCTCTGACTCCATTCTCGCATAGGAATACCCCACCTGTTCCATGAAATATATTCTTGCCTCCTCAAACCATCTGATATAGTTTGAATGGTGAATAACATTCATTCTGTCCGTTTCGTAGTAAAAAGGACTTCTTTCATATTCAATAACCTTTTCCATAATTCCCTCCATTTAATTAGAGGACGCCTGTAAAAAGGCGTCCTCATTTTTATTTCATCTGAGAAATATTTATTCTGTTAAGGGCACGTTTCAGTTTCATTTCAGCAAGTCTGTGCTCATAATCGCTCTTGCTTTCATTCAGACGCTTCAATGCATCCTCCTGTGAGCGCTTAGCCCAGTCAAGGTCAATTTCTTCAGCCCATTCAGCAGCCATAGCAAGAATAGTGGTGGATTCCTTTGAAACCTTCAGTACTCCTCCTGAAATAGCGGCAATTCTGAATTTGCCGTCAGATTTCACCTTGAATGGTCCGGCAGGCAGATCTGCAACATAGTTTTCATGACCGGCAAGCACACCGATATCGCCCTCAGTAGTTCTGACGATTATCTGTTCTGTTTCACCGTCAAAAAACACCTTTTCCGGTGTTATTATTTTTAGTGTGAACGGTTTCATCAGACTTCACCCTTTTTAGCTTTTTCAACTGCCTCGTCAATAGTTCCTACAAAGAGGAATGCTGATTCCGGCAGATCGTCATGCTTGCCCTCAATGATTTCCTTAAATCCTCTGATTGTTTCCTTGATAGGAACATACTTGCCCTTCATACCTGTAAACTGTTCAGCAACAGTAAACGGCTGTGACAGGAATCTCTGGATTTTTCTTGCACGGTTTACAGTCAGCTTATCCTCGTCAGAAAGCTCGTCCATACCCATGATTGCAATGATATCCTGAAGTTCAGTATATCTCTGGAGAATTGTCTGAACTGCTCTTGCAACCTCATAATGCTCATGTCCTACAATTTCCGGAGAAAGTATTCTTGAATTACTTTCAAGAGGATCAACTGCCGGATAAATACCCAGTGACGCAATATTTCTTGACAGAACTGTTGTTGCGTCAAGGTGGGCGAATGTAGTTGCCGGCGCAGGGTCTGTCAGGTCATCTGCAGGAACGTAAACAGCCTGAACCGATGTAATTGAGCCCTTGCTTGTGGAAGTGATTCTCTCCTGCAGTGCGCCCATTTCTGTGGCAAGTGTCGGCTGATAACCAACGGCTGACGGCATACGTCCCAGCAGTGCTGAAACCTCTGAACCAGCCTGTGTAAATCTGAAAATATTGTCAATGAATAGAAGAACGTCCTGTCCCTCAACGTCACGGAAGTATTCCGCCATGGTAAGTCCTGAAAGACCAACTCTCATTCTTGCCCCCGGCGGCTCGTTCATCTGACCGTAAACAAGAACAGTCTTGTCAATAACTCCGCTTTCCTTCATTTCATTGTAGAGGTCGTTACCCTCTCTTGTACGCTCACCGACGCCGGTGAATACTGAAATACCGCCGTGCTGGTTTGCAACGTTATTGATAAGCTCCTGAATAAGAACGGTCTTGCCAACTCCGGCACCGCCGAAAAGTCCGATTTTACCGCCCTTGAGGTATGGCGCAATAAGGTCAATAACCTTGATACCTGTTTCCAGTACCTCGTTTGAAGCAGTCTGTTCTTCATAGCTTGGAGCCTCTCTGTGGATACTCCATTTTTCCTTGGTTTCAACCGGTGCACCCTCGTCAACCGGTTCACCCAGAAGATTGAAGATTCTTCCCAGTGTTTCCTTTCCGACTGGTACTTTAATAGGCGAACCCGTATCAACAGCGTCCATGCCTCTTACAAGACCGTCGGTACTGCTCATGGCAATACAGCGCACAATATCGTCGCCTATATGCTGAGCAACCTCTAAAACAAGCTTTTTACCCTGATTGTCAACCTCAATAGCGTTAAGCAGATTCGGCAGACAGTCCTTGGAAAAGCGTATATCTACTACCGCACCGATAATTTGTACGATTTTTCCGGTATTCTGCATTTTTTCCTCCGTATTACATATTAGAGCAATCAACCCCTCAGAGCAATCACCCCTGTGCGCTTGCACCGCCTACAATTTCAGTAATTTCCTGAGTGATTGCCGCCTGACGTGCTCTGTTATACATCAATGAAAGATCGCTTATCATTTCATTTGCATTGTCAGTAGCATTTTCCATTGCCGTACGTCTTGCCGCCTGTTCAGCCGCAAATGAATCAACAATTGCGCCGAAGAGTACACCGGCAAGATATCTCGGTATAATGGAATCAAACACCGCTTCCGGGGAAGGGTCATAGTTTGTAAGTCCCTTGTATTCCTTGTCCGGCTCGATATCAAGCGGTATCAGCGGCATTCTTCTGGCTTCCTGCATCAGCGGTGAAACACAGTCAGTATAAAACAGTTCAACCCTGTCAATTTTATCCTTGTTATAGACATCAATTATTTTATCAGCAATACTCATTGCTCCGTAAATTGTAAGACTTTCAGATATATTTTCATAGCGTGTCATGATTTTTACGTCACGCTTTTCAAAATACTCAACTGCCTTTCTTCCTATGGGCAGTACAACGACTTCACTGCTTTCCTTTAACTCATCATAACGCTGCTGAGCCATTTTTAAGACGTTGGCATTAAAGCCGCCGGCAAGACCTCTGTCACCGCCTATTACAACAAGCAGTGTAACATTATTCTTGCGCTTTCTCGTGTAAATTGAATTGAAAGTATTGTCCGAAGCAACAATTTCGCACATCGTATCGTAAAGCGTATTGAAGAAAGGCTTTGAATTGTCAGCCTTTTCCTTTGCCTTTCTAAGCTTTGACGACGCAACAAGCTCCATTGCCTTGGTAATCTGCCTTGTGCTTTCAACACTCTTTATACGGCGCTTGATGTCTTTCATATTTGATGAAGCCATATATTAAATCACCTTTCGCCGTTTATGCTCTGTCAGCTGTAAATTTTGCTGTAAAATCAGACAAAGCGTCTTTGAGTGCCTTTTCATTATCAGCTGTCAGATCACGGGTTTCCTTGATAGAACTGATAATATCCGGACAGGAGTTGTCAATATAATCAAAAAGCTCCTCCTGGAATTCACCGATAAGTTTAACAGGAACATCTTTCAGGTAATTATTTACAACAGCGTAAATGATAATAACCTGATGTTCAACTGTCAGCGGTGAATTTCTGTCCTGTTTGAGCACTTCAACAACTCGCTCACCCTTTGCAAGTCTTTCTTTCGTATCAGCGTCAAGGTCTGAGCCGAACTGTGAGAATGACTGTAATTCACGGTACTGTGAATAGGTAAGCTTCAATGAGGACGAAACCTTTTTCATAGCCTTAATCTGCGCCGCACTTCCAACTCGTGATACTGAAATACCCGGGTTTACCGCCGGTCTTACACCGGAATTGAAAAGGTCTGTTTCAAGGAATATCTGACCGTCAGTAATGGAAATTACGTTTGTCGGGATATACGCTGAAACGTCGCCCGCCTGTGTTTCGATAATAGGCAGGGCAGTCAGACTTCCTCCGCCGTAGTTTTCATTAAGGCTGCAGGCTCTTTCAAGCAGTCTTGAATGGAGATAGAATACATCTCCCGGGTAAGCCTCACGTCCCGGCGGACGTTTAAGCAGCAGTGAAAGTGTTCTGTAGGCAACGGCGTGCTTTGAAAGGTCGTCGTAAACGCAGAGCACGTCCTTTCCCTGATTCAGGAAGTATTCACCTATAGCACAGCCTGAATAAGGCGCAATATACTGCAATGGTGCAAGCTCGGACGCTGTAGCTGAAACTACAACCGTATATTCCATAGCGCCTGCTTTTTCAAGTGTTTCAACAACATTGGCAACAGTTGAACGTTTCTGACCGATAGCAACGTAAATACAGATAACGTCCTGACCTTTCTGGTTTATAATGGTATCCAGCGCAATAGCTGTTTTACCAGTCTGTCTGTCGCCGATAATCAGTTCTCTCTGTCCTCTTCCGATAGGGATCATGGAGTCGATAGCCTTGATACCTGTCTGGAGCGGCTTGTGAACTGATTTTCTTGTGATAATACCAGGAGCGATTTTTTCAATCGGCTCTGTTTTATCTGTGAGGATCTGTCCCTTGCCGTCGATAGGCTGTCCGAGAGCGTTTACAACACGTCCCAGCATTTCCTCGCCAACCGGCACGGAAACAATCCTGTTTGTTCTTTTTACTGAATCGCCTTCCTTGATTTCAGCGTCAGAACCCAGCATAACTGCGCCGACAAAGTCCTGTTCAAGGTTGAGCGCCATGCCGTAAATTCCGCCTTCAAATTCAAGCAATTCACCGGACATACATTTTTCAAGACCATGAACTGTAGCAATACCGTCACCAACAGTTACAACAGTACCAACGTCCTGAAGTTCAATTTTTGAGCTGAAATTCTTTATCTGCTCTTTGATTATACCTGTTATTTCATCCGGGCGTAAATTCATTCATACACCTTCTTTAATCTTATTGTTTAAGCTGTCTGGCTACTGCCTCAAGCTTTCCTTTTATACTGTCATCTATGCGTGTATTGCCATATTCAATGATAATTCCGCCCAGTATTGAAGGATCTGTTTTTTCTGAAAGCTTTATCTTTTTGCCTGATTTTTCTTCAAGCTTTTTAGTAAGCTTTTCTCTCTGAGCATCTTTAAGCGGTATACTTGTTATAACAGTCATTTCCGCAATATTGTCATGCCCGGAGCATTTTAGTCTGAATTCTTCGGCAATATCTGAAAACCAGCCTATTCTTCCCTTCTGAGTGACAACGCAGATAAAATCCCTGACAGTTCCGGTCTCGCCGAAAATACTGCTTATAACGCCGATTTTTTCATCGTTAGTGATTACCGGTGAACCAAGCAGCTTTACAAGTTCAGGATTTTCCTCAAAAACAGTTCTGCACTGCTTTATGTCATCATTCAGTTCATCAAGGTTATTGTTTTCAAGACCAATTTCATACAGTGCCTCGGAATAGAGCTTTCCTACATCGCCTGTCATTTCAGATCACCCACATTTTCAATAAAATCATTGATAAATCTGTCATGGTCTTCCTCATTGATTTCCTTTTCAACGACCTTCTGGGCAACCAAAACGGCAAGCTCGGAAATTTCTCCTCTTAGCTCATTCTGAGCACGCTTCTTTTCTCTTTCAACATCTTCGTCGGCTTTTGCCAGAATTGTTCCTGCTTCTCTTTTAGCGTCGGAAATTATTTCATCTGAACGCTGCTGTGCCTTCTTTGATGCATTTCTGATAATCTCGGCGGATTCTTCCTTTGCACCCTGCATAAGCGTTGAATACTCTGATTCAAGTGACTTTGCGTGTTCCAAGGATTCGTCTGCCTTGTTATAGGTTTCCGTCACATCATTCTGACGTTCATCAAGGATTTTGTACACTCTTCCAAAAAGGAATTTCTTGAAAACAAGAAACAATATCAGCAGATTACATAATGTAAATATAATCGTACCGACATCTATGGATAAAAAGTCCAGCATTCTTATTCCTCCGGATTTAATGTATTATTATTGAAGCTTAAAGCTTTCCTAAGAAAGGATTGATAAACATTAAAATCAGAGCAACTACGAATGCGTAAATACCTGTTGATTCCGCAACGGCACAACCGATGAACATTGTTCTTGTAACTGCGCCTGAGGATTCAGGCTGTCTGCCAATTGCCTCACACGCCTTGCCGACTGCAAAACCTTCACCGATACCAGGACCGATACCTGCGATCATTGCCAGACCTGCGCCGATTGCTGAAGCAGCCAAAACTAATGCTTTTTCCATAATAAAAACTCCGTTTCTCCCCGCATTTTACTGCGGAGCAATTTTGATTTTTTTACCGAATTAACGGTATTATTCCTTTGAACAAGCGCTTTCAATGTAAATCATTGTAAGCATAATAAATATAAATGCCTGCATGAAGCCTGAAAACAGGTCAAAATACAGTGACAAAACTGCCGGTATACCAATACAGAACACCGGAACAGCAAGTCCGATAGCGGTTGAAAGTCCGGTAAGAGCGAAATAAATAAGACTTGTAATTATCATACCGCCGGCAACGTTTCCGAAGTGACGGAATGACATTGAAACAGGCGTTGAAACTTCACTTATAATGTTAAGCGGATTTATAAAGCTTTTCAGATAACCGCCGATTCCGTCTGTCTTGATTTTAGCGGCTTCAATCATAACAAAGCTCATAAGCGCCCATGTAAGAGTCGTACTGAAATCAGCTGTAACAGACCTCAGACCAATCAGGCTTACAAGACTTCCGAAAATCGAAGACGCAAAAAGTGCAGCAATATACGGACCGAAAGCTTTGAATTTCTCACCCATTGTGTTTTTGACAAGATTGTCCACGGTTTCTACAAGAAATTCCGCTATGACCTGTCGTTTCTTCACAGGCTTTTTCTTCATGTCATGAGTCAGAAACAAAACAAGCAGAGTAAGACCCAGAACAATTGCCCAGCTGATTATAATAGTTTCAGTTACGTTTATCGTAACTCCGAAAACATCAAACGAGAAAGCAATTTTAGGTCCGCCGATTTCGACATCCCTGACACCCTGAAAAAAATCAGACACTTTCATTCAGTCTTTTCCCCTTTCTTCAGTAATACGTTTCCCGCATAAACAAGATTGGGATAAAAATACGGAATAACCGCTCCCGCAGTATTGATAAAAGGAATCAGCATAGCCGACGCTATAAACACGCCCATAATGCCAAGCCGGACAATATATCCGGAAATCATTCTTGACTGTGCGCGTCTGCCGCCGCACCTTACAATATTTCTTACCGACCTGTTAAGCAGGATCAGATTTACAGCCATTCCTGCTGTCCCGAGAATAAGTCCCAGCGCCATGGAAAGGGTAAATCCTATAAAAAAAACGGAAATCAGATATGCTGAAATGTCAAGAAACAACGCTCTTATCAAAACAAATTTCATTTCATGTATAAGCTGTTCCTTTTCCAAGTTAATCCTCCGGTTCCGTTTATTTTAGTCACTGCAATAATTATACCATTATACCATATATTTTATTATAAACAAAATATTTTTGTGATTTTCCCCATGAAAAAGAAAAATATATATAGTTTTATTGTATAATATATAATATATTATACCCCAGTAATCAGTCAATGTCAATACCCAAACTTAAAGGAAATGTCCGTAACACATACAGAAATAACAAAAATCAATAATCTTTAAGGCAATACCGCATAATTATTGTCGTGCAGATGCGCAGTCAGGTTTTTCGGCAGGTCGCATAAAAATCTTGCAGGCATACTGGCGTATGTCAAAAGATTTTTGTGTGATATGGCGGAAAATCTGCAAGCATATGTGCGGCAAAGGCTTCAGCCGTTAATTGTGCGGTGTTGCCTTGATACTTTTATAATATTACATTAAAATGAATTGACAATTACTGATTAATGTATTATAATAAAATAAACATAATATTTTGAAAGTATGGTAAATTATTATGCACATAGTACACGGAACAAGCGTCAGCAAAGGAAAAGCATCCGGAAACCTGCTTTTCATTGACAGCGAAAACTACACTATTCCCAGAACAAACGCCTCAGATATCGAACTGGAACTGCAAAGATTCCAGAGAGCCCGTGCTGACGCTATGAATCAGCTTCAGTCAGTATACGAAAGGGCACTTCACAAAGTCGGAGAATCGGACGCAAAAATTTTTGTTATACAGCAGATGATGATACACGAAAACGGCTTCACCAATTCAGTCAGAGAAATGATAAAGGATGAAAATGTTTCAGCTCAGTATGCTGTTTCCACAGTTGCGGAAAGCCATGTAAAAATGCTTGAATCAACCGGCGATGAATATATGCAGGCAAGAAAGGCTGATGTATGGGACCTTTCCCGGAGAGTTATCAGGATTCTTACAAAGCGTTCCGGCTTTAAATCTCCCAGCGGAAAAAACATTATAATTTACAAGCATTCCTTTACACCAAGCGAGATTATTGAGCTTGACCGCAGCAGCATAGCTGCAACGATTACATACAAAGGCTCGCTCCATTCTCATTCTGCAATACTTGCAAGGGCAATGAAGCTTCCGGGAATCACTGAAATTTCCGAGGACATATTCAAGTTTGACGGAAAGAAAACCACTGTTGATGCTGACAGCGGAAAAATTTCAATTGAAACAAAATGACTGCACCGATACGATGCAGTCATTTTTATATTATTCACCGTCAGCCGCAGCAGCCTCGGTAGTTTCCGGAATATCTTCAATGTTGTCACCTATATATGAGCTGACATCAAACAGTGCTCCGGCGTCTGACGCAACCTTCGGCAGTTCACCGTTCCACTTGTCAATGAATTCCATCATTATTACCTTGTCGGTTATCTGCTCATTTTTTAGCTTGTAAGCCTCTGCTTCTGCCTTTGCCTTTTCTACAGTCTGCTCTGCTTCCACCTTGATTCTTGCAAGGTCCTGTTCAGCTTTGAGGGCTGACTGCTGGGCAGTCTGCTTTGCCTCAATGGCTTTGTTGAATTCCTCTGAAAAATCAAAGTTTACAATGTTGAACACCTCTATGGAAAGACCGTATGGATTGATTTTCTGTGAAATCGCTTCTTCCATTTCAGTTGAAACAATTGCACGGTTTGTAATAAGCTGCTCTGCTGTGTATTTTGCCGCAATGGATTTTACACACTCCTGTATTGCCGGATTTACTATAACGTTTGTAAAATCGCTGCCGACATTTTTGTAAATATCGGCTGATGATGATTTGTTTACACGATAGTTTATGGAAACCTTGGAGGAAATAGTCTGAAGGTCCTTTGACGCAGCATTTGACTCCACTTCCGTTTTAAGCACACGGTTATCAATCTGCTCAACGCTCTGGATAAACGGCACCTTGAAATGTATTCCCTCTTCAAGTACCTTGTCGGAAACCTTTCCAAGTGTTACAACAACACCGGTATGTCCAGGCGAAACAATTGCAAAGGAACTGAATCCAAAAATTATCAGCGCAAGAACAATTACAACAGCTATAATTACTTTTTTTACCTTTCCATTCTGGTTATTCATGTTTACATATGTATTATTTGACATAGTTTTTTCTCCGTTCACATTAAAATTCCGCAAAGGCTTGTTATCCCTGCGGTATGTCAATTATTATATCACAATAATTTCATAATGTCAAAACTCTTGACACGTTTATTTTAACTATGTTATAATGATAGTGTTTGATTAGACAAAACTCTTTTAAGAAAGGAAAAAATATATGGATAACGCTATTAACAATAACGGCGATGAAATAATTGCTGAAACTGCTGAATCCTCTGAAAATGAACTTGATGAAGTAAATACCGAAAAAGCAGAGGATAATTCAGAAGTGCAGACTGAATCAGATGAAAAGGAACCCGCTGAGGAAACCCCGCCTAAGAAAAAAATCATTGAAAAAATAAAAGAACAGTTTATCACCATAGGATATGAGGGCACTATCGTCCGCCTGCTTATTTCATGGATAATGATTTCCGGCTATGAACTTATCTCATCGGAATACAAATTCAATACCTTTGAATTCTTCAACGAAATCAAAATGGTTTTGTATGTTCTGTTTTTTGCATTGATTTTTGCTATTCTGACCTATCTCAGAAATTCCAAGGTAGACAAAGTCCTGCTGTTCTTCTCCTCACTTATTTACGGTTCCTTTGCTATAATGGAGGACAATAATTTTTATTTTTCAGTGGGCGTATGTATCTTTATGGGTGCAGCAACAGTTTACTGCGTTGGTGACTGGATAAAATTCCAGTTCAAAAAATGCCCGACTATCGTGATTATCAGTATTTTCGGACTTGCATTTACTTTGTTTACCGGTCTGCTGACATCTTTCCTGTATATCCGTCACCTGACTCCATGCTACGATTTCGGAATTTTCTCTCAGATGTTCAACTATATGAAAGAAACATTCCAGCCGCTGACAACCTGTGAAAGAGATAAGCTTTTAAGCCATTTTGCAGTACATTTTTCACCGATTTACTACCTTTTGCTGCCTTTCTTCTACATATTCCCGTCACCTGTTACCCTGCTCATGGGACAGGCTGCAGTTATTGCAAGCGGACTTATCCCTCTTTACCTTATCTGCAAAAAATATAACCTTTCAAATAATGCAACAATTCTTTTTTCACTGTGCTATGTTCTTATGCCGTCAATGGCAAACGGCTGTTTTTACTTTCTCCACGAAAACAAGTTCCTTACCGCTCTTATCCTCTGGCTTGTCTATGCACTGGAAAAAAATAAATGGGTACCCACAATCATCTGCACATTCCTGCTGCTTGCAGTCAAGGAAGACGCTCCGGTTTATGCCGCAGTTTTAGGTCTTTACTTCATACTCTCAAGACGAAGTATTTCAAAGGGTTCAGCAGTATTAGGAATATCCGTTATTTACTTCATTGTAGTTTCATATTTCATGTCAAAATACGGTGAGGGCACAATGGCCTACAGATATGACAACTTCATTTACGACGGCAGCGGAAGTCTGTTTACTGTAATTAAAGCTGTTATACTCAATCCGATATATACAATTTATGAGTCATTTGATGAAGAAAAAATCAAGTTTATCCTACAAATGCTCGTTCCAGTGGCGTTTATGCCGCTTATGACAAAAAAACCGTCAAGAATTGTTCTGTTCATACCATTTATCCTCCTCAACCTTATGTCTGATTATAAGTATCAGCATGATATCAATTTCCAGTATACTTACGGCAGTGCAGCATTCTTATTCTATCTTATGATTATGAACTACAGCGAAATGAAACCAGGCTTCCGTTCAAAAGTTCTTGCGGTTGCTGCATCATCGTCAGTCCTTATGTTTATGTGCAACACATATTACAGATCAGATGGTTTTGAAAGCTATAAAAATGATGTAAAAAGCGGCTCTATTGAAGTTATTGATGACGCACTTGAACTTGTTCCGAAAGACGCTTCTGTTGCGGTTTCAACTTTTTTCCTGCCGAATATGTTCGACCATCGTGAAATTTATGAGTTTGAATCGACTCAGTACAGAGATTCTGTTGAATATATAGTACTTGATTTAAGATTCTCTTCAGACGATTTTTCAGTTGACGATTATCTGAATAATCCGAATTTTGAAACCGTAATCAATGAACCTTACAATATTGCTATTTTCAGAAATAAAACAGTTTCAAACAATTAATAAAAATCCCCCTTTGAGCAAAACTCAGAGGGGATTTTAGTTTATTTTGCACAAATATTCATAAAAATCACTTTTATTTTTTGTTATTCTATTGACTAATATACAATTTAATACTATAATAAGTATAGAAGCTTTAATCAAAGGAGGAATTTCCTATGAAAAGAATATTATTTGCTGCATCCGAATGTGTTCCTTTTATGAAAACAGGAGGACTTGCCGATGTTGTCGGTGCTCTTCCTAAAATGCTTGATAAAAATGAGTTTGATGTAAGGGTTATTATGCCGAGTTATACATGTATTCCTTGG
>JALEVO010000023.1 GCA_022788225.1 Oscillospiraceae bacterium
AATAATTGTGCGGTATTGCCCTAAGAATGTGTTGCATTGTATTTCCCTGCTTTTGAAATTGAGCGGAAGTTTTTTAAGGAAATGTGAATATTAATCAAAGCAACAGCAATAAACAGCCATGTAAGTATCAAAATGGTATGATTAGACTGGTTTATTGAAATAAAAGCCATGATAATAAGCAGAACAGAGTTTATCGCGACCTTAAATGTATTTATCTTAAAAGGAATATATTTTCTTGTATCAGCGGCTCTTATAATGAAACATATAAAGTAGGAAGCAGCTGTTGCTATAGCTGCACCGTATACACCCCAAACCGGGATAAGTATCAGATTTAATATTATATTGGTAATTGCAGCCACAAGGGCAGTAATACAGCTTTTTCCGGACTTTTTCTTTACGCTGTAAATACTTGAAAGAAACTGGCAGAAACACTGGAAAACCATAGATATAATCAGTATAACTGTGTATTTTTCAGCGTCAGAATAGGTTTCTCCGGAAAGAAGGATACCGGTTATCGGTCCGGCAAATAATATCAGGAATGCCGCTGCGAAAAAAATCAGTGACGAGTATATATTAAATACATTGCTGTGAAAATCCCTCAGGTCGCTGCTGTCTTTTTCCTCAACAGAAGAGAGCTGCCATGCCTGATAAAACATAGTCGTCAGAAACATGAGAAGTGTCGGCAGTTTATAGGCGGCTGCATAAACTCCGTTAACTTCGCTTCCCTCCATTTTTATTACAAAAATTCTGTCAGAGGAAGAGGTTATCCACCATAGAAGATATGTAGGAATAAGGGGTAATGAGTATTTAAGCATTTCCTTTATGATACTGCGGTCAGTATACCTGAATTTATTCAGTTTGTATAATCTGCCGGCTGTATACAGAAAAATTACTGAAAAAGCGTCCGAGCAGATAAAGGACAGAATATATCCGTTTATTCCCATATCAAAGTGCACCATAAATATCAACTTGCATATAAACTGCGTAAATACTGCAATAATACCATCAACAGCAAATAATTTCACATTTCCGGCTGCACGGGTACACTGTGCCGCAAGCTGACGGAAACTGCTGAAAAGGCAGTATACAAACAGGAGCAGGGTATAATTTCTGTAAAGCGACAGCATATTCCACAAAGGCAGAGTCAGCGCAAAAACAGTCATACCGCAAACCAGTAATATATTGGCTGAAGAATACACTTTTCTGATATCATAGCTTTTATCAGCGCCAAAGCGCAGTATTGCGTCTGCCATTGAAAATGATACAATAGGGTAAAGAATATTAAGTGTATTGTAAAGCAGTTCGGCTGTACTGTACTGGTCAGGGTTGAGAACAGCTGTGTAAATTCTTATCAGTAAAAAACCGAGAATCTTTGCAGACGTCTGTCCTATAGCAAAAATTAACGTGTTGCCTATTAATTTTTTATATTTGTTCATGTTATTTCCTTTCGGATTTCTGGAATTATATCACCAGTTTCTTCCGCCTCTTTTGCCACCCATCATGGACTGCGGGATGCTGTCAACCTGTGTTCCGTTTACGATAATGGTTCCGCCGTTATACTGTGCATTTCCGTCGCAGTCAAAGGAAGAATTTCCTGTGATGTCTATTGTTCCGCCGTTAACTATGATACTTCCGTTTGCGTCTATACTGTCGGTATCTCCTGCACCCATTACAATTACAGTATTTCCGCCGTTAAATTCAATCATGACATCAAAGGCAGTACTTTTATATGTTGCGTTTATTCCGTCGTCATAGGCTTCAATATAGATGTTTCCGTCATTTATCTGGATATATGTGCTTTCAAGTCCTTCGGCTGCGCAGATATTGAAATTACCGCCCTCTATCTGTAATGTCGTAGTTGCCTGAATACCGTCGCTTACGGCGTTAAGATTGAATGTGCCGTTTTCAATAAATACAGAACCTGATGTGTTATCATCACTGTTTTCACAGTGGATGGCGTCTTTCTGTGAAGTGATATTGAATTCTCCTCCGCATATAGAAACTGAATCATTGACTTCAATACCGTCCAGCGCACAGCTTATATTGTATGTGCCGCCTGCCGCCTTGAAATCATCTTTTGCAGAAATTCCGTTTCCGTATGGAGAATCAATAGTAAGAGTGCCAGTGCCGTTGAGAACCAGATCTTCTCTGGAATATATTACTGCGTCTGTATTTGTATCACCGTCAGAAGTAAATTCACCGCTGACACTCAGAGTATTTTCACTTAAAGGCGTAATAAAGCACTTATCAGCTGATTTTACATATATGACAGGAAAATTTTCATTTTTTATATCAGCATTCTCAAGAACAATCTGAATCTTGTCATTCTTATCTGCTTCAACGATAAGCGTAAAATTTTCAGCAGTACCCGTAAGGTAATAAACACCCTCTTGGGTAACTGACACGTTGCTGTTGTCACTTAGTGTGACAGTCTGAACAGCAGAAAGGTCAGGTGTAAGAGTGAGGTCACGCTCCGTAAATATGTCAATTGTATTGGTTGAAGCTTTGACAATATCACCTGTATACGAAATGGATTTCAGTCCGCTGTCAGCTGAATCTGCTTCTGCTGCAGAAATACTTATATCATCTGTTGTATTAACTGTTGCAGTATTTTCGGTTATTTCACTGTTATTTGCAACAGAAACATCCTGTTCATTATTTGTATAATCAGAGCAGCCGAAAAGAAAGGCGGCAGACAAAAGCAATGATATTCCTTTGATATATTTTTTCATAATATTACTCCATTCTGTTTTTGTTCAGTTATCATTGTAACTTCCAAACCTAAATTCAAGCTAAATCCAATATGAAAGCTTTGTGAAAATTTAGGTAGAATTAAGGAAATAATGTTATAATGTGTTATAATAGAAATAAAGGAGAACGATAATATGCGTATACTTATTGCTGAAGATGAAAAAGATATTGCAGATGCTCTTGTTGCAATCATGCAGAAGAATAATTACTGTGCTGATTCTGTAAATAACGGAAATGATGCTTTTGAATATGCTCAGAGCGGAAATTATGACGCTGTTATTCTTGATATAATGATGTCCGGAATGGACGGGATAGAGGTACTGACCGAATTGAGAAAATGCGGCAATACCATTCCGGTGCTTTTGCTTACTGCAAAAAGCGAGCTTTCTGACAGAGTTCACGGACTCGACTGCGGTGCGGACGATTATCTTCCGAAACCTTTTGCTGTTACGGAGCTCATGGCAAGAGTAAGAGCCATGCTCCGCAGACGGAGTGATTACCAGCCTGATATTATATCTGTCAACAATGTTATGCTGAACAAATCAACCATGGAGATTGAATACAAATCAGCAGGAATAAGGCTTGTTGCAAGGGAATTTCAGGTGCTTGAAGTACTTATGGACAATGTGAAAAGAATTATTACTACAGATTATCTTATGGAGCATATCTGGGGCTGGGAAAGTGATGTTGATGTAAGTATTGTCTGGGTTACTATTTCGGGGATACGAAAAAAACTTGCTGAAATTAACGCACCTCTTTCAATAAAAACT
>JALEVO010000034.1 GCA_022788225.1 Oscillospiraceae bacterium
CCTGACCCTTGAACTTTGTGTGTGGGTGAATAGAACCTGGCTGGCAGAGAACCTGTCCTCTTTCAACCTGATCTCT
The DNA here is from genome assembly GCA_022788225.1 of Oscillospiraceae bacterium. Lineage (GTDB taxonomy): Bacteria > Bacillota > Clostridia > Oscillospirales > Ruminococcaceae > Porcipelethomonas. The sequence goes on from JALEVO010000034.1 coordinate 77, forward strand.
TGTAACACCACGGAGAAGGGCACCGATGTTATCGCCGGCTTCAGCACAGTCCAGAGTCTTTCTGAACATTTCGATACCAGTAACAACTGTCTTGTCCTTTTCGTCCTTAAGACCAACGATTTCGATTTCATCTCCAACCTTAAGCTGACCTCTTTCAACTCTACCTGTAACAACAGTACCACGACCAGAAATTGTCATAGTATCTTCGATAGGCATAAGGAAAGGAAGGTCTGACTTACGCTCTGGAGTTGGGATATATTCGTCAACAGCATCCATCAGTTCAATGATTGGAGCGTATGCAGGATCGCTGAGGTCATCAGGAGCGTTAAGAGCAGCAAGAGCTGAACCCTTGATGATTGGTGTGTCATCGCCTGGGAATTCATATTCGTCCAGAGTAGCTCTGATATCCATTTCAACGAGTTCGAGAAGTTCAGGATCGTCAACCTGGTCAGCCTTGTTCATGAATACAACGATGTATGGAACGCCAACCTGACGAGCGAGAAGCAGGTGCTCCTTTGTCTGAGCCATAGGACCGTCAGAAGAAGCAACAACGAGGATAGCACCGTCCATCTGAGCAGCACCTGTGATCATGTTCTTTACATAGTCAGCGTGTCCAGGGCAGTCAACGTGTGCATAGTGACGCTTGTCTGTCTCATACTCAACGTGAGCTGTATTAATTGTGATACCACGTTCTCTTTCTTCCGGAGCCTTATCGATCATATCGTATGCTTCGTACTGAGCCTGACCCTTAAGAGCAAGAGTCTTTGTGATAGCTGCTGTAAGAGTTGTCTTACCATGGTCAACGTGTCCAATTGTACCAATGTTTACATGTGGTTTGGTTCTTTCAAATTTAGCCTTTGCCATTGGAAAAATCCTCCTTAGAATTTAATTTGAATTCCTTATGAATACATTTTAACACATATTCACAAGGATTTCAAGTGTTTTTTGAAAAAAATATAGATAAAGCTTAAAAATTAAGCATTAGCCTTGTTTCTTGTTGTCATGATCTTTTCAGCAATATTCTTAGGAACTTCAAGATAGCTGTGTGGTTCCATTGAGTACTGTCCACGACCCTGTGTATTTGAACGGAGGTCGTTTGAGTAACCGAACATTTCTGAAAGCGGAACAAGTGCATCAACCTGAACAGCACCAGGTCTTGTTTCCTGACCCTGAATCTGTCCGCGGCGTGAACTGAGGTCGCCGATTACTGTACCTGTATAATCATCAGGAACGATAACAGAGACCTTCATGATTGGTTCCATAAGAACCGGATCAGCCTTCTTCATAGCTTCCTTGAATGCCATAGAACCGGCAATCTGGAATGCCATTTCAGAGGAGTCAACTTCGTGGTATGAACCGTCATAAAGTTCAACGCATACATCAACAACTTCATATCCAGCAAGAATACCGGACTTCATAGCGCCCTGGATACCCTTGTCAACAGCAGGAATATATTCCTTAGGAATAGCACCGCCGACGATAGAGTTCTTGAATTCGTAGCCCTTACCGGATTCGTTAGGTGTAACTCTGATCTTAACGTGACCGTACTGACCCTTACCACCAGACTGTCTTGCATACTTGTGGTCAACATCAGCATTGCCCTTGATTGTTTCCTTATATGAAACCTGAGGAGCACCTACGTTAGCCTCTACCTTAAATTCACGAAGAAGTCTGTCAACGATGATTTCAAGGTGAAGTTCGCCCATTCCGGCGATAATTGTCTGACCAGTTTCCTCGTCAGTATAAGTTCTGAATGTCGGGTCCTCTTCAGCAAGCTTTGCAAGAGCGATACCCATTTTTTCCTGACCTGCCTTAGTCTTTGGCTCGATAGCCAGCTGGATAACAGGTTCCGGGAATTCCATTGACTCAAGAATTACAGGGTGCTTTTCATCACAGAGTGTGTCACCTGTAGTTGTATTCTTAAGACCAACAGCAGCAGCGATATCTCCTGCATAAACAGTTTCGATATCCTTTCTGTGGTTTGAGTGCATCTGAAGAATACGTCCGAGTCTTTCTTTATTATCCTTTGTTGCATTGAGTACTGTTGAACCAGCGTTTACAGTACCTGAGTAGACTCTGAAGAAGCAGAGCTTACCAACAAACGGGTCAGTAGCGATTTTGAATGCGAGAGCTGAGAATGGCTCTTCATCTGAAGAATGTCTTACACACTCTTCGTCTGTATCAGGGTTGATACCCTTGATAGCAGGAACGTCCAGTGGTGACGGCATATAATCTACAATAGCGTCAAGAAGCTTCTGAACGCCCTTGTTCTTATATGAAGTACCGCATGTTACAGGAACCATTTCATTTGCAATAGTTGCCTTTCTGATTGCAGCCTTAACTTCTTCGATAGTAAGCTCTTCGCCTGCAAAATATTTTTCCATCAGTGCGTCATCCTGTTCAGCAACTGATTCCATAAGTGCATCATGATATTCCTGAGCCTTTTCAACCATATCAGCAGGGATATCTTCTACTCTGATGTCCTTTCCAAGATCATCATAGTAAACATATGCTTTCATTTCGATGAGGTCAATAATTCCCTTGAATGTTTCCTCAGCGCCGATTGGCAGCTGAATCGGAACAGCATTACAGTGGAGTCTGCTCTTCATCATGTCAACAACTCTGTAGAAGTCAGCACCCATAATGTCCATCTTATTTACATAAGCCATTCTTGGAACATGATACTCATCAGCCTGTCTCCAGACTGTTTCTGACTGAGGCTCAACACCGCCCTTAGCACATAAAACTGTTACAGAGCCGTCAAGTACTCTGAGGGAACGCTCAACTTCAACTGTGAAGTCAACGTGTCCGGGAGTATCAATGATATTGAGTCTGTGGCCTGCCCAGTATGCAGTAGTAGCAGCGGAAGTAATTGTAATACCTCTCTCCTGCTCCTGCTCCATCCAGTCCATTGTAGCAGCACCTTCATGAGTCTCGCCTATTTTATGGTTAATACCGGTATAAAACAGGATACGCTCTGTGGTTGTGGTTTTACCTGCATCAATGTGAGCCATTATACCTATATTTCGTGTATGTTCAAGTGAACAATCTCTTGGCATAATTCTCCTCCTTAATATAACAACTGCAGATTACCAGCGGTAGTGTGCAAACGCCTTGTTTGCTTCCGCCATCTTGTGTGTATCATCACGCTTCTTGCAGGCACCGCCTGTACCGTTAAGTGCGTCCATGATTTCACCGGCAAGTCTTTCCTTCATTGTCTTTTCGTTTCTCTCTCTTGAGTACTTTGTGATCCATCTCAGACCCAGTGTCTGACGTCTTTCAGGACGTACTTCCATCGGAACCTGATATGTCGCACCACCCATTCTGCGGGCTTTAACCTCAAGAACCGGCATAACATTTTCCATTGCTTCTTCAAATGCTTCAAGAGCATCCTTACCTGTCTTTTCAGCAACAATGTCAAATGCACCGTAAACTATCTTCTGCGCAACACCCTTTTTACCGTCGAGCATTATGTTGTTAATGAGACGTGTAACAAGCTTTGAATTGTATACAGGGTCCTGCAATACATCACGCTTTGCGATATTACCTCTTCTTGGCATTTCGCTTCCCTCCTTCACATTTTTTCATGAATTCATAGGTACTCGTCCTTTACCGGACGTCAAGACCAATGCAGAGGATTTATTTATATATAAATCTCCACATATAATCCTGTGGCAGTTATCCTACTAAATTATTTTGCCTTTGGTCTCTTGGCACCGTACTTTGAACGAGCCTGCATTCTGTTTGCAACGCCCTGTGCATCAAGTGTGCCTCTGATAATGTGGTAACGTACACCAGGGAGATCCTTAACACGTCCGCCACGGATAAGAACAACGCTGTGTTCCTGAAGGTTGTGACCGATACCAGGGATATAAGCTGTAACTTCGTTTCCGTTTGTGAGCTTTACTCTGGCGATCTTTCTCATAGCTGAGTTAGGCTTCTTAGGTGTAGCAGTTCTTACTGCTGTGCACACGCCTCTCTTCTGAGGTGAGCTCTGATCGATCATTGTCTTCTTCTTGGCATTGTAACCCTTCTGAAGTGCAGGAGCTGTTGACTTAACTTCCAGTACCTGTCTTCCCTTACGTACCAGCTGATTAAATGTTGGCATATTTTTCCTCCTTTTCCCGAAAAATTGTTACACAGGCATATACTTCGCCCGCATACTTGTCTATTATAATACTCTTTTTTTCGTTTGTCAAGGGTTTTTTTGAATTTTTTTGCATTATATTTTCAAATATCCTTTATCGGACTCCGGTTTTCTTTTCTCTTTTATAAAACAAAGTTCTGATAACCACATAAGTTACTGCTCCCAGCACACCGGAAACAATGTCACCCATAGTATTGTTATTGGCTCCCTGCATATTGGTTTTCAGCAGATTATCCGCTGTAAACTCGTATATCTCCCAGAAACCGGCACATGATGCCGAAAAGAAGAATGCAAACAGCATCATAATCAGATTATCCTTTTCAATTTTCCGTACAGAAAAAATATAGGATATTATAAGCATTCCTGCCTCTGCCAGCAGTATTCCGCTGAGATAATGCACAAACCTGTCGTAGAATCCGATATACTTGTAAAGATTTATGACCGACCCCAACGCCGCCGCAAAGATATCAAAAAGCATTGCAAACAGATAAAACCTCGTCGGAAACTTCCATGCAGCGGCGCTGACAATAAAAACAGATGCCAGCGAGCCGACAATTTTAACAGTTGTGGTTTCAAGCGGGATAAGCAGTGCCGCCGCCATACACAGCAGGGTTACAAGCAGTGTCAGCGCTGAAACGGTCAGCCGGTATTTTGTATTGTTTGTTTTCATATTTGCTCCTTATTGTTATAATTATTCTTTAGGATACCATTCCATTTTATCAATTTTACTGTTATAACAAGCCGTAAGTTCTGTTATCCGTTCATCATCTGACCATTTATGGCAGTAAAAATCATACTCGCTTATAAAGCAAAGATAGAAGTCACTATTATCAAGTTCAGTCACATTTTCGTATCTTTTCTTAACCTTGCTGATATCCGAACAAAAATCATTTTCTCCGCCTGCATAGCTTTTGAATTTAAGTTCAAATATTGCTAGTGGTTCAACTGCCTCTTTTATACAATAATATTCTCTTGTTTCATCAAGCATATTCATTGTCTTGTCATTCAGATAACCAATTAAAATATCAGCTTTGGATTTTGCATCTTTCACATAATATTCTGTATAAATTCTTAGGTTATCTTTTTCAATCTCATATTTCAGATAGTTTCTGAGATGAAAAAAGAATACATTTTTCAAAGTGTCCTCACCAATCAACATATATTTTTCGTAATCTCTTTTTATCTCATTTATCCAGATATGCTTAACTATTTCCTTGATTCTGTTCCTAATAGCCTTTTTTCGATTATCAGTCAATTTAAGCCTCCTTCTTCCTCCTCAGTGAAAGCAGTTCCCTTATAAACATAGGCACAAACAGTACAAATCCCACTCCCATAGCGATATAATACGGCTTGTCGTCCAGAAATGTGATGTGGTCGATAACGCTCACGACTATCATCGCAACAACTCCGATAATTCCAATGGTACTTATTATTTTTCTGATCATTTTTTCTCACCTTTCACCTTATCCCAGTACATTTTCGCCGACTGCTCCTGCTTGTTATCCCCATACTTATAATAAACCTTACCCCTCAGAGCGTCGGGCATATACTGCTGTTCAACCCAGTGGTTGGGGTAATCGTGAGGATACTTGTAAAACTGCCCTTTGACATTTGCATCTGCGCCGTCAAAATGCTTGTTTTGCAGACACCTTGGGAAATCCACTGCAAGTCCGCTCTGCACGTCAGCCATAGCCGAATTTATCGCTTCGTAGGCGCTGTTCGACTTGGGCGCAGTGGCAAGGAGTACCACAGCCTGTGCAATGGGAATCCTCGCTTCCGGAAGTCCCAGCTGCATTGCGGCGTCAACACAGGATTTCACAATGGTTATTGCGTTGGGGTACGCAAGACCGATGTCCTCACAGGCTATAACAAGCAGACGCCTTGACAGGGAAATAATGTCACCTGCCTCAAGCAGTCTTGCGGTGTAATGGAGCGCCGCATTCTCGTCCGAACCTCTGATAGACTTCTGGAGTGCCGACAAAATATCGTAATGCTGATCACCGTCCCTATCATAGCGCATATTTGAACGCTGTCCCAGCTGCTGTACCGTTTCAAGAGTGACTTTTACACCGTTTTCGGTCAGTTCTCCTGCAAGAACGCTGAGTTCTACAGTATTTACCGCCTTGCGCACATCTCCGCCACAGCTTACTGCGATATGCTCGGTAACGCCGTCCTCTATGTCGTAAACTGAACCGTTCCTCTCAGCAAGCAGTTTAAAGGCACGTTCTGCCGCTTTCTGAACTTCGGAGGTTTCCGGCGGCTTGAACTCAAACACCGTAGAACGGCTTATTACAGCGTTGAACACTGCAAAATACGGGTTTTCTGTAGTCGATGCGATAAGTGTGATATCGCCGTTTTCTATATATTCAAGCAGACTCTGCTGCTGTTTTTTGTTAAGGTACTGAATCTCGTCCAGATAAAGCAGAATACCGTTTGCACCGGAAAATGTTCCGATTTCGGAAATAACCTCCTTAATGTCAGCCGTAGATGCGGAGGTACCGTTTAATTTGTGCAAAGACATATTGGTGTTTTCGGCAATAATTCTTGCAACAGTGGTTTTTCCTGTGCCGGACGGACCGTAAAAAATCATATTCGGAATATTTCCGCTGTCAATTATTCTTCTCAGCGGTCTGCCCTCGCCCAGCAGGTGCTTCTGCCCCACAACTTCATCGAGAGTTTTCGGACGTATCAGGTCAGCAAGTGGTGTTGACATGGTTTGCTCCTTTAATGAAAAGACGCCCTTAAAAAGGCGTCCTCTCTGATATTTTTCAATTATTCATAAAGCGGATACTTTGTACAGATTTCTGTTACTCCATCACGGATAAAGTCAGCCTTATTTTCAAAGTCCTTAGCCGCAAGATAAATATATTCCGCAATCTTCTCCATTTCAGCCTCTTTAAGACCTCTTGTTGTAACTGCCGGAGTACCGATTCTCAGTCCGCTTGTTACAAACGGCTTCTGAGGATCGTTTGGAATAGCGTTCTTGTTTACTGTGATGTAAACCTCGTCAAGACGATGTTCAAGCTCCTTGCCTGTTATGTCGAACGGACGGAGGTCAACCAGCATAAGGTGATTGTCAGTACCGCCAGAAACAAGGTTAAATCCTCTTTCAACAAGTCCCTTTGCAAGAGCCTGTGCATTCTTTACCACCTGCTGCTGATATGCCTTGAACTCCGGCTTTAGCGCCTCGCCAAAGCATACTGCCTTGCCCGCAATAACGTGCATAAGCGGTCCGCCCTGAATACCAGGGAAAATAGCCTTGTTTATCTTCTTTGCAAGTTCCTCGTCGTTTGTAAGGATAAGACCGCCTCTTGGTCCTCTGAGAGTCTTGTGAGTTGTTGTTGTAACAACATCTGCATAGCCTACCGGAGTCGGGTGACAGCCTGCTGCAACCAGTCCGGCAATGTGAGCCATGTCAACCATGAGATATGCGCCTACAGACTTTGCAATCTCGGACAGACGCTTGAAATCAATGATTCTCGGATATGCGGACGCACCAGCAACGATAAGTTTCGGCTTGTTTTCCTTTGCCAGCTCCTCAACCTTGTCATAGTCAATTGTTTCGTCGTCACCCAGACCGTATGAAACAAAGTTGAAGTACTTGCCGGAAAGGTTGACCGGTGAACCGTGTGTAAGGTGACCTCCGTGTGCAAGACTCATGCCTAAAACTGTGTCGCCCGGTTCAAGGAGTGCGAAGTAAACGGCAGTATTTGCCTGCGCACCGGAATGTGCCTGAACGTTTGCGAACTGTGCGCCAAAGAGTTTCTTTGCTCTTTTAATTGCGATATCCTCAACGATATCAACGCACTCGCAGCCGCCGTAGTAACGCTTGCCCGGATAGCCCTCTGCGTACTTGTTTGTAAGTACTGAACCCATTGCAGCCATAACCTCCGGAGAAACTATATTCTCGCTGGCGATAAGTTCAAGGTTTCTTTTCTGTCTTGCAAGCTCCTTAGCCATTGCCTCTCCTACTTCTGGGTCGGACTTGGAAAGAAAGCCGATTGTATCCATAAGATTTTCGTACATTTTTCTGATTTCCTTTCGAGTTTATTAATATTATTTATTATACACCAACAAAAAGGAAATTTCAATAGATTTTTTGTAATTATGTAATTTTACAGGTTTTCACGCAGAAAGCAGAGTGCCGCATTGTAAATCAGCGACGGCTTTATATTATATTTAAGGAGTAATTCCGCAAAACCTACCGCAGTTTTAAGGTCGGTGGAAAAATCATCTATTGATTCCTTGAATCTGACCGGCCCAATACACTTCTCCGCCTCAACTCCGTATGTAGCATATTCCCTGCCATTTAAGACAGCACGTCCTGTTGTGACACGGTAAGTCACCCTGTTGTTTCCTACTACCTCCATATAGCATGTCTTTTCTGTCATAACGGCTTTTTCTCTCTTTAACGCTGTAATCATAACATTTTACCGTCCTTTCTTTTTGATAACTCAATTATAACACTAAACCCCGTTACTGTGAACGGGGTTTTTTTGAGTTATTTTGTTGTAATAACAGTAATTTTACAAGATATACACATCACGAAAAAAACGTATGCTCCACGAAAATCTTAACGCCTATTCCCACAAGGATAATACCACCCACAAGCTGCGCCTTGTTGTTTAAAACCGTACCGAATTTCTTGCCGATAAAAACACCAACAACGCTGAAAGTAAAAGTGATACAGCATATAGCCGACGCCGCAAAAGCAATATTTACATTGTCAAGTGCCGCAAAGCTTACACCTACTGCAAGGGCGTCAATGCTGGTGGCAATCCCCTGCATAAGCAGCATTTTCGCCGTAAGACAGGCTGCGTCGTTCTTTTCCTCTTCCTTTTTGAAGGACTCGAAAATCATTTGTCCGCCGATAAATCCCAGCAGAACAAGTGCAATAATATGGTCGAATGCGGTAATATATTTTGCAAAGCCTCTGCCTAAAAAGTAACCGATTAGCGGCATAAGTCCCTGAAAACCGCCGAAGCAAAGTCCTGTTAAAAGAGTTTTTCCGGTTCTTATCTCCTTACAGCAAAGTCCGTTTGTTACTGAAACTGCAAAGGCGTCCATTGAAAGTCCGATTCCTATTAAAATCAGCTCTGTTATACCCATTTTGTCCTCCTAAATCCTCGTTGCCAGCAGTGAGGAATATTTTTTTCTGAACTGCTCAAATGTTCCGTTATCAAGAGCTTCTCTGATTTTCTCAGCAAGAGTATTGTAAAAATAAAGATTGTGCATGACTGCAAGCCGTCCGGCAAGCATTTCCCCTGCCTTGAAAAGGTGTCGGACATACGCCCTTGAAAAGTTACGGCAGACCGGACAGTCGCACTCTGGATCAATAGGCTTTTCGTCTGTTTCATAGCACTTGTTTGTCAGGTGCATTATTCCCGACCATGTAAAGACTGTTGCGTGTCTTGCATTGCGGCTTGGCATGACGCAGTCGAACATATCAACGCCCCTTGCCACAGCCTCGATGATATTCGACGGAGTACCCACTCCCATGAGATACCTCGGCTTATTCTTCGGCATGAACGGTTCCACCACTTCGATTATGCGGTACATTTCCTCGGTGGGCTCCCCTACTGCAAGTCCGCCTATGGCATAGCCGTCAAGGTCAAGCTTTGCTATATCCTCCATGTGCTTTATGCGCAGGTCGTCATAGGTACTGCCCTGATTTATGCCGAAAAGCATCTGCTTTTTGTTTATGGTATCGCTTAAAGAATTGAGCCTTTCCATTTCTTCCTTGCAGCGGTAAAGCCAGCGTGTTGTACGCTCAATTGAGTTTGCGGCATAGTCATGCTCCGACGGGTTTTCGATACACTCATCAAAAGCCATTGCAATTGTGGAGGCTAAGTTTGACTGTATCTGCATACTCTCCTCCGGTCCCATGAAAATGCGTCTGCCGTCTATGTGTGAGGCGAAGTACACACCCTCCTCTTTAATCTTACGCAGCTTTGCAAGGGAAAATACCTGAAATCCGCCACTGTCCGTGAGAATAGGTCTGTGCCAGTTCATAAACTTATGCAGTCCGCCCATTGCCTTTATTACCCTGTCTGTGGGACGCAGGTGAAGATGATAGGTGTTACAGAGTTCTACCTGACATTTCAGGTCAACCAGATCAAGGGAGGATATACCTCCTTTAATCGCCGCCGCTGTTCCCACGTTCATAAAACAGGGTGTCTGGAATGTGCCGTGCACTGTTTCAAACTGTCCCCGTCTTGCTTTTCCCTCTTGTTTTATAAGTGTATACATAGGTTCTCCTATCTGTAATCGTGTATATTTTCTTCCTCTTTATATTTATCCATAAGTTCAAAAATGTCAACATAATATTTTTTCTTATTGTTCCTGTCTACATAGACAGTAACTTCCCTGCCCACCAGCTCCGATATATTGCAGGTCACATTTTCCGAGCTGTAAAGGTATTTTTCTCCGTCAAATGGGTTTATGACCTCACATTCGGCTTTGAACGGGTGATGTCCGTTTATTCTCACCGCATTATTCATTACAACATCAGTAATTGTACCGGTGAGCCTTTCGCCTGTCTGCATAAGCTTTTTCCTGCGGTTTCCGGATAATATATTTACGATTATCAAAATTACTCCCAATACCGCAAATACACCGCCGATAAGTATAAATATCAGTTCAAGAATTTTTGAACCGGAGCTTACATCAGACGGATTGTCAGGGTCATAGTAAACATCAATTTTATCCCCCTCGTTCATTCCGGAATTGTAGTACCCGAGTTCTTCTTCATAAACTTCCCCGTCAATTTCATATTCGACCCATACATCATGATCAGTATGAGTTTTGCCGTTTCTCCTGTAGCTTTCCGACTCTATCAGGGTTATTTCTGCCTCGGTCTGTACCGCATTGTCCATAAATGTATTATGAATTATAAGCACAGCTATGCCCGCCACAAGAAAAGCCGTTCCTATTACTGAAAAGAGAATGCCGATAAGCAGAAGTACTGAATTTGCATTTTTAAATTTCAATTTCATTAGCCGCTCCCTTTAATATTTTTTCGGAATATGTATTTCTGATACCAATAATAAATACTGCTATTACAAGTAGGTCAAAAACAGCCGCCGGAATTGCCGTTGCAATATCAATGAGGAAAAAAATTGTTGAATACATCAGACAAAAAGCAAGCATAAAGAAATATCCGAACCCTGAAACTATTCTGTATGCCAGAAGTCTTTTTTTATTTGTATCAGAATAAATCAGCCTTGCTGTAACAGCAAAAACTGCAATAACCGCAGAGATGATCCCCGGAATTATAACACCAAGGCCTAAAAGCAGTGCATTTCCCAGAAAACCAAGACCGTAACCTATTGATTCAACTATCAGTCCGTATCCTTCAACATCGTCTATTTCTGACTGACTTCGTGTTTCATCAATTCTTGCACCCATCTCATTAAGTTCTGCCTCACCGTCTATATATATTGCCAGACATACCAGCAGCAAAACTACAAGAAATGCCGCAACCGCCAATACAGTAACAAAATTAAAATTCACCGGACGTTTTATATACGCTTTGAATTTGTTCATGGCTCTCCCCCTATTCACAGGCGCTATAAGGCTTTTCTGTTTCCGGAGTGCGGTACTCATGCTTTTCATAATAGCCGATAAGTTCTCCGGCATCATTGCGCAGAGCAATCATGTAAACGTCCTTGTTTTCTTTCGGATTGTGATATGTGAAAATCCTATTGTTTTCACGGCTTGCCTTAAACCAGTCAACAACCTTTCTGATTCTGCAGTTTGAGTCCTCATTGTGACAGTCAAAGAGCGACTTTCCGACAAGCGAATATCCTCCCCTTTTTGCATACCTCTCAGCGGCAGTTTTATTGAGATAAACTATCTCATGGTCAGTAT
>JALEVO010000063.1 GCA_022788225.1 Oscillospiraceae bacterium
TAATACCGCATAATTATTGTCGTACAGATGCGCAGTCAGATTTTTTGTCAGATTGCATAAAAAGCTCGCAGGCATACTGGCGTATGTCAAGAGGTTTTTGTGTGATATGACGGAAAATCTGCAAGCAGATGTGCGGCAAAGGCTGTAGCCGCTAATTGTGCGGTATTACCTATAAGAAGGAGGAATGAAATTGATTTATGTAACTGGCGATATGCACGGAGAACTTTCCCGTTTCAGGAGCAGGGCTGTAAAAAAGCAGCTGAGAGAGGGGGACACCCTTATTGTCTGCGGTGACTTCGGCTTTATCTGGAACGATTCAAGACGTGAACGCTCAATTCTTGACAAAATCGGTGACCTGAAATATAATGTTGCATTTGTGGACGGCTGTCACGAAAATTTTGATTTGCTGAATGAGTATGAAGTTATCGAATGGAACGGCGGAAAGGCTCATTACATAAGCGGAAATCTCGTTCATCTTATGAGGGGACAGGTTTATACAATCGAGGACAAGAAGTTTTTTGCATTCGGCGGAGGACACAGTCAGGACTATGAATACCGCAAAAATGTAAACTGGTGGCCACAGGAACACCCTACCCATGACGAGATAATCGAGTCCATAAACAATTTAAGCCGATATGACAACTGCATTGACTATATCATTACTCATGAACCCCCTGCTTCACTTAAAGACTGTCTGGAGGTTGATGTGTTCCAGCGTCTGGAGATACACGCTTTTTTTGAGGATATTATAAAGGCGTGCCATTTTGAAAAGTGGTTTTTCGGAAAGTGCCATATTGACAAGTATATCCCAATGAAATTCTATGCGGTTTTTGAGGACGTTTTACCAGTATATGAGAAAGACTGATACTTGCATTATCTGAAAAATATGTTATAATAAAGTATGGTAAAACAAAATATTTTATATGATTAATCGGAGGTATAAAAGAATGGTTATTTTTGAAATGGAAAACGGAAAGAAAATCAAAATGGAACTCTATCCTGACATTGCCCCTATATCATGCGAGAATTTTGAAAAGCTTGTTAAACAGGGGTTCTATGACGGGCTGGGCTTTCACAGAATTATTCCCGGATTTATGATTCAGGGAGGCTGTCCGGAAGGAAACGGCACAGGTGGTCCGGGCTGGAATATCAAGGGTGAATTTGCCGCAAACGGTGTGAAGAATGACCTTAAACACACAAGGGGAGTTCTCTCCATGGCAAGAGCAATGGACCCTGATTCAGCCGGTTCGCAGTTCTTTATTATGCATGATGACGCTCCTCACCTTGACGGACAGTATGCGGCTTTCGGAAAGGTGGTTGAGGGCATGGACGTTGTTGACGAAATTGCAGAAACAAAAACTGATTTCCGTGATAAGCCCCTTGAACCGCAGGTTATCAAAAAGGCTTATATGGAATAATCTTACAAAATAAATTTACAAATTATAAAAATAAGGCTCTGTTGCATTTCAGGATATTATGCAGCAGGGCTTTTGTTCAGTTATTGGATTTCGGGGTACAGATGGAACAGTATAAAAAACGATTAAAAATTCGCCGTTTACAAATTAATGCAAACGGCGCAGATACGAATTTAAAAAACAGATGAATAGTGACCGGTCGTGCAAAGAAAAACCGGATTCCAAAAATGAAATCCGGAATATCATGTGCGGTCACGCACCTGGTCTGAGTGACGGGACTTGAACCCACGGCCTCTACCACCCCAAGGAGCAAACTCACTTTTTAAGAGTTTCAGCAAGCTTTTACAAACGCCGTATCTATGCGGTTTGTTGCTATTTTGCTTTTCACCGCTTTCAATAGTTTATGGCGCACTTTCAAGCCAATGGCGCACTAATGGCGCACTCGCAGCGCACTGAATTTAACAGGGGAGATTAAAACAATATTGGACAGTTTGCGGACGTCTCCGCAGTTTTGCGGAGTCCTAAATTTTCAAGAGTCGGACAATCCAAAATTGGACTATCCAAAATCGGCGGCTCAATTCTGAGCAGTCGGACTGCGCAAATCTGCGCTTTCAGAACAAGGTAAAAAACGCCGTTTTAAGACACGGTAAATTTAACAGGGTAATTTCATTGTTAAAGTAACATAACGGCATTAGCGTTCATTCTGTTAGCTGTCAGAGCGTTCTAAGAGAAAATATTTAGAATTTTATGTAAGGTTTGTTACCCCTGCGGTCTTAAATCCCCTT